>CAYTJF010000046.1:0-2217 GCA_964437945.1 uncultured Granulosicoccaceae bacterium | reverse complement strand
ATTCTTCGAGCACGAACGTTGATGCATCAAACATTTACAGCAATTCAGTGTCGGAAATCGAAGATCTCGATGCCACCTCAGATGCCACCTCAGATGCTGCCTACGCTGATGCTACGCTTGCCGACCCAGCAGCCTTTGCTGCAAACGACGATGCTGCACCGGAGCATCAAGATGTGCAGCGACAAATACAGCAAGAATTGCGACAACAGGCACCAACCGATCAACAAACAACCACCACTATTGTTCGCACAGACCACGTAGGCTCAGACCAATTAGTCGACGAAGACGCCTCAGACTCAGACCACCTGATCGACGAAGACGTCTCAATTGGTACCACTTCAGCGTTGGACACGGGCGTAGGCCGCGCTTTCATGGTATTCAATCGTCACGGTAATTTAAAAGGAATTAAACGCGGTGTATCCTGGCCAGCTTTGTTCTTTACCTTCCCTTGGTTATTGTCTAAGGCTTTATTCGGTACTGCTATCCTGTACGGGTGTTTATGGCTTGTATCGCTTGGCGGTTTGCTAGTCAGTGTTAACCGATGGATTGTTGCTGGTGCCAGTGCCTCGATAGATATAAAACTATGGGCTGGCGCATTCGCCATACTGGTCATCGTCGGGCTGTTGTACATACCTTTTCGGTACGGCAACAGATGGGTTGCCGAAAAACTGCAAAAACGTGGTTTTAGATACGAGGGCTCCGTGAGCGCGGAAAACAAGCTTGATGCAATCGATCGATTACTTGAATACAACAAACACATTAAAAGTACGGAAAAACCAGATTTTACGTCATAAAAATTTTTGGTGGCAGGTCGAGAATTCAGTGTTGGATAGAGAAATTGAGCACTAATTTTGGGCAACATATTGTGCTCCTTCGACCGTTTTTGTAGGCTTTACCCGAAGGCCTTGGCATAACCAATTAACTGCCTTTCAGATAAACCAACCAGAGTCGTTATCCCATTCAAGCCATCGACTAAGAATGGCGTTGCCATGAGCATTTTATGCCACTTGGCTCGCGCGTTTCGCTCGCGCATTAACCTTAACAGGAGGCTGGGAATTCCGATTCCCAGCCATTTTATGGAGTCACAATACGCTTTGGCACCCCACAGCGGGCTCGCAACCATATAAACTGTGGGGTTTAACCTACTGACGAGTCACAGCCAGCCCCATGTTCGAATCATTACCTGAGTCAAAACCTGACGCTATTCTCCAATTAATGATGACGTTTCGCCAGGACACCCGGACCGAAAAGGTCGATTTGGGTGTTGGTGTTTACAAAGATGCAGCGGGAAATACTCCAGTGCTGGGTGCCGTTAAAGCTGCCGAGAAAATGCTACTCGACACACAAGATTCAAAAGCGTATGTGGGTCCGATCGGTTCTCGCCCATTCTGTGAAGCAATGGTAAAGCAAGTGTTTGGTGTTGATGCCCAGACTGATCGAATTCGCTGCGCTCAATCAAACGGTGGTACCGGTGCGCTGCGAATCCTGGCCGATCTGCTCAAAGAATCTCGACCTGAATCTGCGATCTGGATTTCTGACCCAACCTGGCCAAATCATATTCCTGTGTTTACAGCAGCCGGAATCGAAATGAAAACCTATCCGTACTACGATACTGAAAACAGTGCGGTAGATTTCGACGCGATGATGAGCACGCTCAGACAAGCCAATGATCGAGACATCGTTCTGCTACACGGTTGTTGTCACAACCCAACAGGCGCAGATTTAAGCCTGCAGCAATGGGGCGAGTTGGCTGAACTGTGTGCTCAAAAATCGTTGTTTCCATTTTTCGATCTAGCCTACCAGGGCTTTGGTGACGGTCTTGAACAAGATGCGGCATCGGTTCGACTATTCGCAAATCAACTGCCAGAGTTGGTTGTTGCAGCTAGTTGTTCCAAGAACCTGGGGTTGTATCGCGAGCGTACCGGCGCAGCGATGATATTGGCACAAAATGAAGCCAATGCTGATCGAGCACTGGGAAGTCTTGGTGTGGTAATCCGCTCAAACTATTCCATGCCACCAGATCATGGCGCAAACACCACCCATATCGTCATGACGGACGAAACGCTGAATCAACAATGGCGTGGTGAGCTGGAGGCTATGCGAACCCGAATGTTGCGTCTTCGAACAGCATTTTCTGATGCAATGAGAAAACGCACCAACTCGGCACAATTCGACTACATTGCGCATCAAAAAGGCATGTTCAGTCGCTTACCGCTG
>CAYTJF010000045.1:21215-28567 GCA_964437945.1 uncultured Granulosicoccaceae bacterium | reverse complement strand
AAAGAAGAATAGCCGCCTCAAGTACAACAAGTAAAAGTACTCACCCCGATGGACCACTAGTGTGGTGTAACAGGCAAAAGGTACAAATCTGAATGTTGCTTTTGTCTGGTACACCACACTAGCTGGTCAGCCGTCTGAATTTCCAACTACGCTTTGCTTAATTTCACTGGCGTCATTATCGGATCCAAAGATTCAATAATCGATATCAGGTGCGGTTTGTTTTTCTTGATCTCATTCAAGGTTAACCCTTCGAGCTCATGTGGAAAAACCAACCATTCATCGGTGGTGTGGGCACAGTAGTCTGGTTTGAAATCGGTGCGGTTTCTCTCGGGTTTGAAATACGCCGTAGCAATCCGAACATTCTCCGGCATATTGCGACGCGAACGTTTTCGCAAATAATCAACAATGGCTTTAACACTTAAGCCTGTATCGAATACATCGTCAACAATCAGCAAGGAGTCATCGTAGTTCATTTGCCGTGTTAGATAACTTAGACCGTGAACCCGCACAGCATTTTTTTCATCACGCTCGCGCATACCATGATAAGACGAAGTACGTATCGATATATGGTCAGTTTCTACACCATAAAAATCCAGTAACTCCTGAACAGCTATACCAACAGGTGTTCCTCCTCGCCAAACACCCACTATATAATTGGGGCGGAATCCGCTCTCCAACACTTGTCTGCCCAGCTCAAGTGAGTCTTCCATTAATTGCTGCGCAGAAATATATATTTTTGAATCTTCGCTCATCATGAAATTTGTGTGTGTATCTCTTGCAATGCTTCCAATGGGTTTTCAGCTTGCGTTATAGGTCTGCCAATAACCAGATAGCTACTGCCCGCTTTTTTGGCATCAGCTGGCGTCATCACACGACGTTGGTCGTCGTTGTTAACATTGGCCTTTGCAGGCCGGACGCCAGGGGTAACTGTAAGAAATGATGCTGGCGCAATTGAACGAATCAGCTCTACTTCCTTTGCTGAGCAAACCACACCGTCCAGCCCCTGACTAATGGATAATTGCGTCAGGGAGATAACTTGTTGCTCAGCTGTCAGCTCTACACCAACCTGATTGAGCTCTGTATCGTCCATGCTGGTCAGCACCGTTACGGCAATTAGCCTGGTACCACCATGCTGACCGGCAACCGGTACGGCTTTTCGAGCAGCTTCAAGCATTCGAGGTCCGCCGGATGCATGCACATTAACCATCCATACACCCATTGAAGCGGCAACCGACAATGCGCCAGCCACGGTGTTAGGGATATCATGAAATTTCAAATCCAGAAAAACATCAAATCCAAGCGCTTGCAGATTTTCTACAAAATCCGGGCCGGCAAGGGTAAACAACTCTTTGCCAACTTTGAGCCGAGTTAATGATGGGTCTATTTTTTCAACAAACGCAAGCGCATCATTAGCGCTGTTGTAGTCTAGTGCTGTAATTATCATGTTCTGCTTCCAACCAATCTTTATTCTCCTTCCATACCAATAATTGGTTGAATCGTATCCCAGTTGCTGCAACTCGGGCAGCGCCAATGCAGCTCATTACCCTGAAAACCACAACGCCCACAATGATAAGTGGCTTTGTCCTCAACCACTGTGTCGAGCATTGTAAATATAATCTGCACTTTTTCACGTTCATCGGGTTTGCTGATAGCGACCTGATCTTGAGCCCAGTCGCGCAGCCCTTTCAGTGATGGACGCTGTAGTATCTGCTTCTTAAAAAAACGATCAGCCTGCTTCAGACCATCAATTTTTTCGATTACAGAACGAGTGGTTCGCACAACAGAATAAGCGTTACGACGATCGCGTATACGATCAATAAATGCACGTAGGGCAGATTCGTCACCGGTTTTAATCAAGGCATCAAACCGTGCATCGATAATGGCTGGCATCAGCTCTGGCCGCAAAGACTCAACCTGGGTATAGTGGGTAAGCGCCTGCTCATGGTTAGCGTCGCTACTGGCCAATTCAGCCAGTAGCATATGTGCTCGGGTGCTGACCGCTGAACGTTGTAAAGCCTGTGTTGCGTGTTTTTTCGCATCCGCCACATTGCCTTTCAATCGCGCTGCTGAGGCTAATTCGCAATAGTAGTGTGCAATTATTGAGCTGCGATCTTCGCCAGTCACACGCTGCGTTTCGTCCGCTACTTCAATCGCAAGATGCCAGTCGCTTTCGCGTTCGTGCAATTGTTGCAAAGCAGCGTAGGCATCGGACAGTCGTTTTTTGGAATTGATTAATTTTCGTAAAGTCTGTTCGGAGCGATCATGCAAACCCGCCGAGTCGTAGTCTTGAGCTAACTCGAGTAACGCAGCTGAATGTACTTGATCTCCCAGTTCCGGTCTGTCGAGTAAGGATTCATGCAGTAAAATAGCCCGGTTGGTATCTCCACGACGTCGGTACAGATTGCCCAAAGCAATATGAGTGTCCGCCGTGTCGCGGTCAGTGTTACTCAGCTTGTCGAAAAGACCGTCTGGCAAGTCACCGGTACGGTTCAATAACTCATTCAAATTCTCATGAAAATCTGCCGAGTAATTCCAGAAAGCTTCCGGTCGAGTAGTGCTTGATCGACGCCCGGCAAACCAGCCTGCCGCCGCTGCCACGGGTAACAAAAACCACAGTAGACTCAGCATATGCAGGGCCACCAGGTCCATTTTTTCCTAGTGTGGGTAGACCCGGACTGGGTAAAGGAGAATGGTCGCACTTGCATAAACTGAAGTGTACTGCATGCAACCAGAAATAAAACTCGAAATTGGTGTTACAGAATAATTGGTATTACAGAATATAAGTTTTATTCAGGACGGATTTAGATTTGTATCTGATTGCGGTGAATCCGGATTGCCCGGAGAACCCTTTGACGATGACTGAACGTTAACGCGTTCGCGCAATTCCTTGCCCGGCTTGAAATGAGGAACATATTTTCCACGTAACGGTACAGCATCACCCGACTTCGGATTACGACCCATACGCGCTGCTCGAAAGTGCAAACTGAAACTGCCAAAGCCGCGAATCTCAATACGATTACCGCTGGCGAGCTCCTGGCTCATTTTTTCGAGCAAGCCTTTTACCGCCAGCTCTACGTCCTTGCGCTCCAGATGTTTCTGGTTGCGCGACAAGGCCTCAATCAAGTCAGACTTGGTTAGGCTATTGTCTGCTCGTAATTTATCGGTCATTCCCATTTACCTAAACAGGCGGGCCATCCATGGCCACACCATGTTGCGTCAAGACAAGTGTTAATCGTCAGTTGTTTCTTATTTACTATCTTCGTTACTTTCTTCGTTTGTGCTCTCTTCAGCACTACTCTCTTCAGCACTACTGTCCACAGTACTGCTATCGGTGTCTAAACCGCTTAGCTGCTCCTTCATCAGATCTCCCAACGTCGCACCACTTGATGCTTCGTTGCCAGCGCTGTAATCACTTACAGCCTCTGCTTCATCTGCAAAGTCCTTCGCCTTAATCGATAGGCTTAGCATGCGCGATTTTCTGTCAGTACCAGTAAATTTAGCTTCAACCTCCTGCCCCTCTTTCAGGTGCATGCGGACGTCTTCAACTCGTTCACGGGTAATCTCACTGGCACGGAGTACACCCTCCACCCCATCGCCAAGATCGATAACTGCATGTTTTGTATCGACTTCTTTAACAGTTCCTTTAACGATACTGCCTTTGGGGTTATCAGCAACAAACTGACCAAACGGATCACGGTCAATCTGTTTCACACCCAGTGAAATCCGCTCTCGCTCAGGGTCTACAGCCAATACCACTGCCTCGATTTCGTCACCCTTCTTGTAATTGTGGACAGCCGTTTCACCTGGCTCATTCCAAGAGAGATCTGAGAGGTGTATCAAACCATCGATACCACCGTCAAGACCAATGAAGATGCCGAAGTCGGTGATGGATTTGATGTTGCCTTTAACCTTATCGCCTTTGTTAAATGATTCAGAGAAGTCTTCCCATGGGTTAGGCTTACACTGTTTGACACCAAGCGAGATACGGCGACGCTCCTGATCAATATCGAGAATCATCACTTCGACCTCATCACCCAGAGCCACAACCTTGTTCGGGTTAACATTGCGGTTAGTCCAGTCCATTTCGGATACGTGAACCAGACCTTCAACACCCTCTTCGATTTCAACAAAGCAACCATAGTCTGCAATGTTGGTGACTTTACCAAACAGGCGGTTGCCTTCAGGGTAACGTCTGGTTAGATCGACCCAAGGGTCTTCGCCAAGCTGTTTCAGGCCGAGCGATACGCGATTGCGATCACGATCGAACTTCAACACTTTTACTTTCATTTCGCTACCGACTTCAACCACTTCGGAAGGATGCTTAACACGCTTCCAGGCCATATCGGTTATGTGCAGCAGTCCATCGATGCCACCAAGATCAAGGAACGCACCGTAATCGGTAAGGTTCTTGACGATACCCATGACTTCCTGACCTTCTTGCAAGTTCTCAAGCAATGCATCACGTTCTGCACTGTATTCGCTTTCAACAACCGCTCGACGTGAAACCACCACGTTGTTTCGACGTTGATCAAGCTTGATCACTTTGAATTCGAGTTCTTTACCTTCAAGGTAGCTGGTGTCGCGTACAGGGCGTACGTCAACCAGTGATCCAGGTAAAAATGCGCGTATATCGCAAACTTCAACGGTAAAGCCACCTTTGACTTTGCCAGTGATGTTGCCTTTAATAATTTCATCGTTTTCCTGCGCTTTTTCAAGCACAGTCCAGGAGCGAGCCCGGCGGGCTTTCTCGCGAGACAGTTTTGTTTCACCGAAACCGTCTTCGACGGAGTCAAGTGCAACTTCTACTGAGTCGCCAATTTTTACAGTGTGGTCGCCACTTTCATCAAAGAATTCTTCGATAGGCACTGCGCCTTCCGATTTCAATCCTGCATTGACAATGACGTAGTCGCCAGTAATATCTACAACGGTGCCGACAAGGATCGACCCGGTTTTAAGTTGGGCGTTGGAGATGCTCTCTTCAAAGAGCTCCGCAAAAGATTCAGACATTAATTAATAAACCTGTGAAGGATGACGCTATGCCGTCAATGGCAAGGCGATGGGTTATTTAAAAAAAGTTGACCAGTCATTGACCAACATGATGTGTACAACCTGCTTATACAACTACTTCTGTATAAATAATTCCACTTGACAATAGTTAAAAAAGCACACGCAAATTAAAAAACTCATACATTAGATGCAAGTGCAGTTCCGATATGCGCTTGACGTATCAAGATGACAACAGCGTTTACTGTCAAGCTTGTTCATACGCTTTGCTTTTTTATACGCACACTTCTCTATACGCTTTAATTATCTCTATACGCTTTAACTATAAGTTCGACGACTCCATCGATATCGATTGAACTTGAGTCGACATATAACGCATCATCCGATGCAACCAATGGTGCATGCTGACGAGAAGTATCACGTTTGTCGCGAGCATCGATCTCGGCGGTCAAGGCGGACATTGTAGTCTCTATTCCCTTTTCTTTCAACTGCTTAGCGCGGCGTAATGATCGCTGTTCAACTGAGGCAGTCAAAAACACCTTGAGTTGCGCATCCGGAAACACCACAGAGCCCATATCGCGCCCATCGGCTATCAGACCCGGAAACTGCCGAAAACTGCGTTGTTCATCAAGTAGTTCCATTCGTACCGAGTGCATAACCGCTATTTGTGAAGCAATTTCAGCAGTTTCCTCTGTTCTTAACTCATTTGTGACATCATCATCACCAATCACAACGGTGACACCGTTGGTACCTTGAGCGTGAAACGTCGCTTGCAAGGTTGCCAACGCACTCAGAACCGAGGATTCAGAACTAATATCGGCGTCCGCTTTTTTACAAATGATTGCCGCAGCGCGATAAACCGCACCACTATCAAGCAAGTGAAACCCCAGCCGTACAGCCAGGCGCTGAGCCACAGTTCCCTTGCCAGCACCCGATGGGCCATCAATTGCAATAACTGGTGCCAAATTCCCTGTTGAGTCGGCCATACTTAAATACGCTTATCCAGGTCGGGACTCACTCACACGCAAGCCACAACCAGCAGCAAGAGAGACAAAGTCAGGAAAAGAGGTTGCTACGTTATCGCAATCGAGCACATTTATCGGTCCGCTTGAAATGAGTGCGGCCATGGCAAAGGACATAGCCGTTCGATGATCTCCAGCACTGTCCACTGTGCCTCCCCGGATTGAACCACCAACAATACGGGCACCATCTGGGGTATCGGTAATGTCAATGCCCAGATTGCGCAGGCCATTAGTCATAACCTGGATTCTATCAGTCTCCTTTACCCGAAGCTCCTCAGCACCACTGACCACTGTTGTCCCGATTGCACTCGCTGCGGCCACAAACAGCGCTGGAAATTCGTCGATGGCTAAAGACACCAGTTCTTGTGGTACTTCGATTCCTTGTAATTGCGCGCCTGTGACCTGTAAATCAGCAACCAGCTCACCACCAGATTCACGTGTGTTGCTTTCAACAATATCGGCACCCATCAGACGTAATATGTCGACCACGCCGCGTCTGGTTGGGTTCAAACCGACATTGTTAATCGTCAAAGTAGAACCAGGAATCATCGCAGCACCTACCAGAAAAAATGCTGCAGACGAAATATCACCCGGTACATGCAACTGCGTCGCGTTCAGCTGTTGGTCGCCATCAAGCTCAACTCTCAGGCCATCGCTTTGCACAGCGACGCCAAAACCGCGCAGCATCCGTTCGGTATGATCGCGTGTTATGTCTGGCTCGTGCACGATGGTTTTGCCTTGCGCATGTAGCCCTGCCAGCAATATGCACGACTTCACCTGTGCGCTTGCCATAGGCGTATGGTACTCAATGCCTTTAAGCTGCTCACCGCCATGCAGAGTGAGTGGCGGAGTACCGTGTTCGGCTGTACTGACCTGAGCACCCATTGCTTTGAGTGGGTCGACTATACGCAACATGGGTCGTCGAGATAAACTCTCATCGCCTGTTAAGGTGGCAGGTATGCGTAAGCCAGCAAGCAAACCCAGCAACAGGCGCATACCAGTGCCAGCATTACCATGATAGATAGGCTGACCCGGAGAGCGCAGTGCTTCGGCGCCCTTACCATGTATCGTTAACTTTCCTGCGCCGGGACGCTCGATGAGCACACCCATTTGTTCAAAGGCTTGCAGGGTATGCAATGCATCTTCGCCTTCAAGAAAGCCGCTCACTTCAGTAACACCATGTGCCATGGCACCAAACATAACTGATCGATGAGACATCGATTTATCACCGGGTACCTCTATCGTACCAGCAAGTTCACCACCGGCCTCTACCTGAAACTGCAATTTTTTTTGCGTATCTTTTTGCGTATCTTTTTGCGTATCTTT
>CAYTJF010000045.1:0-21115 GCA_964437945.1 uncultured Granulosicoccaceae bacterium | reverse complement strand
TTTTTGCGTATCTTTTTGCGTATCTTTTTGCGTATCTTTGTTCACTGTTCAAGCCATTTACATTGGGTGCCTAATAACAATACCGATAAATGGCATCTGTTATTTGTTCTTTTTTAACACTGTACTATTGAATACCTATTTATGTTTTGGTGTTGGGACCAATGTGTCGATCACGCGCTTCGCGAGCTCGCCGAAAAACCGTTTCAAGCGTTTGAGCGTCATCGTTGACAATGGCTGTTTTGATAGCACTCAAATGAGCTTCGAATTCGCCAATCGCCTGACAAACCGACTCTTTATTCGTTAAACAGATATCACGCCACATAATGGTTTCACCAGAGGCTATGCGAGTGAAGTCACGAAACCCACCTGCCGAATAGCGAAAAATTTCATTTATCTCCTGGCGCGAAGCCAGCATATCTACCATAGCAAATGCGAGCACGTGCGGTAGATGACTAGTGGCGGCCAGCGCAGCATCGTGGTGATCAGGCGTTAAGGTTTCCACAATGCCTCCGGTTTGCTCCCATAAAACTCGAACATGTTGCACAGCGTCGGCATCAGTTTCTGGCAGTGGTGTGAGCAATATTCGATGGTTTTGATACAGATTTGGATCGACTGCGGCGAGTCCACTTTTCTCTTTACCGGCGATGGGATGCCCCGGTACCACGCGATTGATATAAGGCAAGCAAGCTTTTGCATCGGCGATAAACGGATTTTTCACGCTGCCAGCATCAGTCACGATAGTATGTGGCTGAATAACCGGAGCAATTTTTTCGAGCGGCTCACGCATGCTCAACATCGGCACAGACAACATGATGATATCGGCAAAGCGCGCCGCTTCGACAATATCGCAGGTAGCTTTATCCACTACACCAAGACGGACGGCTTCGCTGCCTTTTTCCTGGTCACGTACCACACCAGTGATGGTGCCGGTAAATCCTGACCGCTTCAACGCCTGTGCAAAAGAGCCACCGATGAGACCAACACCAACAACGCATACACTGTTAATGCCACTGCTATTGCGACTATTCATTCACCGCGTTTGTTCGTTGGATGGCCATAAACTTTCAGTCAAACTACTCATTCAAACTACAAAAACTGGTAAACGACAAGAACTGGCAAACTACAAAGATCTGGGGTATGAACCCAGAACACGCAAGCCAACAGCCTCATCCCTTAATTTATCCAGTACCGGGGCTAATGTCTCATCGGACTGATGGCCGCTTACATCAATAAAAAAAACGTATTCCCACATTGCAGTTCGACCTGGTCGAGATTCTATTCGAGTCATACTAATACCCGCATCTTCCAATGGTTTAAGCATGCGGCGCAGTCCGCCTGGTTTGTGTGGCGCACTAATGAGCAAGGATGTGGCGTCGTCACCGCTGGGGGGAACGTCCTGTTTGCCAATGACCAGAAATCGTGTGGTATTGGTTTTGACGTCTTCAATATTATTGGCCAGCGCTGGTAATTTGTAGCGTAGACCAGCCGATTCTCCTGCTATGGCTGCAATCGTCTTATCCTCAACAGCTATCGCTGCTGCCGCGGCATTGCTACTTTCGCTGACACGATCGGCATTAGGTAAATGTTCATCCAACCATCCTCTGCACTGAGCAAGCGATTGAGGGTGTGCATGAACGGCTTTTACGCTTTCAAGATCGGTGCATTGACTCAACAGCTGATGCTGAATGCGCAGCAACACTTCACCACAAATTCGTAGCGGTGTGTGCATGAGTAAATCGAGTGTGTGATTTATCGTTCCTTCCGTAGAATTTTCGACCGGTACAACGCCATAACGTACGCTATCGGCTTCCACGGCTGAGAATATATCAGCAATACTGGAATGGGGTACACCCACTACCGAACGACCAAAATGCTTCATCGTCGCCTCTTCACTATACGTACCCTGTGGACCCAGATAAGCAATTTTTAGTTGCTCCTCCAGAGACAGACTGGCTGAAATAATCTCGCGAAATATACGCTGGATGTGTACATCTCGCATTGGCCCCTGATTACGCGAGGCAATTTTTTTCAGGATTTGAGCTTCACGTTCAGGTCGATAAAAAGACACAATAGGCGCTGTGCCAGCATAGGGAGGCGTCCCATTGTCGCCCGTTGCAGCTGGTTGAGTACCTGGAGTACCTGTAGCGTCTCGGGCACTTAGCACGGTCGCTTTTTTTACCGTAGCCACTTGCAACGCGTTACCAGCACGCTCGTTTAGCAGGGTCTGTATTTCCAGATCGATCGCATCAATGCGATCACGCAGACTTTCGAGCGTTGGCGTTGTTGGATCCTTGTCAGTCATTTACTACAGTTACGCGTAAGCACCCTACTGATTTGGTTCATCTGAAGTATCATCAGAATCATCATCAGAGGCATTATCAGGTTCAGCTTCTGAGTTATCAGCTTCTGAGTTATCAGCTTCGACGGCATTAGCCTCTTCTTGCGCCGCTAACTCTTCGGCTGCCTGCAGCTCTTCAGATTGATTTGCATCTGTCTCGTCGATAGCCGCCAGTTCAACAAGCTCTTCACCTTCGGACAGACGGATGAGTCGCACGCCTTGTGTATTTCTGCCCAGCACAGATATTTCGCCAACATTGGTTCGAACCAAGGTACCCGCATTGGTTATTAGCATAATTTGATCTTCATCACTAACCTGTACAGCACCAATGACGCGTCCATTTCGTTCGCTGGTTTTGATATCGATGACACCCAATCCGCCACGACCTTTTGTTGGGTAATCTTCCGCAGCGGTGCGCTTGCCATAGCCATTGACGGTAGCGGTAAGAATATCGCCATCGCCCACGACAATAAGGCCAATAACCGTATCTTCTTCAGGCATTCGGATACCACGTACACCCGCTGCAGTTCTACCCATGGTGCGAACGTTGGACTCTTTAAAACGCATGGAGCGACCGCCGCTGGAGAACAGCATAATATCGCTGTCGCCTTCGGTTAGTGCAACGTCGATAAGGTAGTCGTCGACACGTAAATCGATTGCGATAATGCCATTGGTACGAGGGCGAGAAAAATCGGCCAATGCGGTTTTCTTGACAACACCCTTACTAGTAGCGAATAAAACAAACTTGTCTGGTGAGTAGTCACGCACAGTGAGCACAGCATTCACACGCTCATTTTCTTCAAGCGGCAACAAATTCACAATGGGCCGGCCTCGCGAACCACGACTGGCAACCGGTAATTCATATACACGCTTCCAGTAAACCTTGCCTACGCTTGTGAAAAACAATACCGTGTCGTGCATGCTGGCAATAAAAAGCTTGTCGACAAAGTCTTCATCTTTCATGGCCGTAGCTGATTTACCGCGACCACCACGACGTTGAGCACGATAATCTGACAGCGGCTGTGCCTTGGCGTATCCACCATGCGACAAGGTGACAACCACAGACTCATCAGCAATGAGATCTTCTACCGTCATTTCTGAATGATCGACCTGAATCAGGGTACGACGCTGATCGCCGTATTGGTCGATGATGTCAACAAGCTCCTGGCGAACAACGGCGCGCAAGCGCTCTGGGTCAGTCAGAATATCGAGGTAGTCTTCAATCTTGGTGAGTATTTCTTTGTACTCAGCAATAATTTTATCCTGCTCCAGCCCAGTCAAACGATGCAAACGTAAATCCAGAATGGCTTGTGCTTGCACTTCTGTTAGCTGGTACTGACCATCGTTCAAGCCGAATTCAGAACCGAGGTTTTCTGGTTTGGATGCAGCAGCGCCGGCACGTTCAAGCATACCGCTGACAATACCTGGCTCCCAGGTTCTGCCAACTAATTTTTCTTTCGCTGTAGCCGAGTTTTCAGACTCTTTGATCAGCTGAATAATGGGATCGATGTTGGCTAGTGCTACGGCCAGACCTTCAAGAATATGGGCTCGATCTCGGGCTTTTCTCAACAGGTAGATGGTACGCCGGGTCACCACTTCACGGCGATGACGGATAAAGCAATTGAGAATTTCAGGAAGTGATAGTAACTTAGGCTGTTTGTCTACCAAGGCCACCATGTTGATACCAAACACCACTTGTAACTGAGTTTGTTTGTACAGCTGATTCAACATGATGTCGCCTGACTCACCGCGGCGTAGTTCAATAACCATGCGCATTCCGTCTTTGTCAGACTCGTCGCGCAATTCGGTAATTCCCTCAATCTTTTTGTCTTTGACCAGCTCGGCAACTTTCTCCAGCAACCTTGCTTTGTTTACCTGGTAAGGCAGTTCGGTAACAACAATCGTGTCTTTGCCGGTTTTCTCATCGTGTTCGACTTCGGCTTTTGCCCGTATGTGCAGCTTGCCCTTGCCGGTTCTGTAAGCCTCTTTGATTCCACGAGCACCGTTGATTATTCCATGGGTTGGAAAATCCGGGCCCGGTAAATGCTGCATTAGCCCTTCGACGGTGATATCAGGGTCGTCGATCATGGCAATGGTGGCGTTGATCACCTCGCTAATATTGTGCGGTGGAATGTTGGTTGCCATGCCGACCGCGATTCCGGAGGAGCCATTTACCAGCAAATGCGGTATGCGCGATGGCAAAACTTCCGGTTCTGATTCGGAACCGTCATAGTTGGGTATAAAGTCGACAGTTTCCTGATCAATATCGGCGAGCAACTCCCGCGCGATTTTGGCCATGCGTACTTCGGTGTATCTCATGGCAGCCGGTGGGTCGCCATCGACGGAACCAAAGTTGCCTTGGCCGTCTATCAGCATGTACCGCATACTAAATGGCTGCGCCATACGAACCATAGAGTCGTAGATAGCCGAGTCGCCATGTGGGTGGTACTTACCCATGACATCACCAACCACACGAGCTGATTTTCGATGGGCTTTATTCCAGTCGTATCCCTGCTCGTGCATGGCATAAAGTACACGCCGGTGAACAGGTTTGAGACCATCTCTGGCATCAGGTAAGGCTCGTCCTACAATCACGCTCATCGCGTAATCGAGGTACGACTGCCTCATCTCATCTTCAAGATTAATGGGCAGTATTTCTTTTGCAAATTCGGACATGATTGGAGAGGCAAGCCGGTCAACAGAAAAGACTTATTTCAGCCCACAATCTTATCATATTACGGCGCTCCAAAGCGTCGAAAATTGCTGAATTTACTCAAAATTTGAACAATAACTCGGGTCTGAGGAATGCCCTGTTGGTGATTCAGTGAAATCCTCGTAACAGGCCCGAAATCCGGGTCAAATAACCTTGGTATAAGTACCAACGAATTCAACAATCAGCGCCTGATTATCAACCATGATTAACAAGTGATTTTCTCGCCACAACGCTGGGTGACAGCCCGTTGTATCGATCAGAAAGAACAGAACTTACGTATAGTACGCAGATCACACCTCGATCCGTAGACAGAGCTTTCGCGCACAATGAATAAAAATCAGAACGTCGATTTGAAAGAGCTGGAAAAATTCTCAGAGCTGGCCAGTCGCTGGTGGGATCCAAACAGCGAATTCAAACCATTACACCAAATTAATCCGCTGCGGCTTAACTGGATTGATGAGCGCTCCAATCTGAATAACAAGCGCGCACTGGACGTTGGTTGCGGTGGCGGCATTCTGGCAGAATCAATGGCTGAACGTGGCGCATCTGTGGTCGGTATCGATTTGGCCGAGGCAGCGCTTTCCGTTGCTCGACTGCATGCACTTGAGACCGGTGTCGAGCTTGAATATCTGTCTGTTTCTGCAGAAGATTATGCCGAGTCTCATCCTGAGTCATTCGATGTTGTGACATGCCTGGAAGTGCTGGAGCACGTTCCCCATCCAGAATCGACCGTAGCCGCGTGCGCAAAATTGGTAAAGCCTGGCGGTACACTGTATTTTTCAACAATCAATCGCAATCCCAAATCGTGGTTGTTTGCCATTGTCGGTGCCGAGTATGTTCTAAATTTGCTGCCAAAAGGCACACACGAGTTCAAGAAATTCATTCAACCGGCAGAACTCGAGGCGTATTGTCGGTCTGCAAACATCAGCGTTTCCGACATAACCGGCCTTACTTATAATCCTTTGTCGAAGAGTTACAAACTCGAAAACGACATAGCAGTAAACTACATGATGCAAGCGCAAAAACCTGCCACGACGCACAAAGCTTAAATTCTCATGAGTACTTTGGCCGACACATCGAACAGCATTGAAAAATTGTTCCCAACCGATGGATCGGCCCTCTACTACGCGCTGCTTTACGTGGAAAAATCATCATCAACACGCGTTCTTGAAACGCTGAATTTCATTCAAACTCTGAGTAGTACCCTAAACGAGGTCACTGAAAGGGACGTTGCAGAAAAAAAAATTCATTGGTGGCATGAGGAACTTACCCGGCTATCAAAACAACAAGCTCGACATCCGGCCTGTCTTGCCGTGCAGAGCTACTTACACAGCCATATGTCAATTGAAGCCAGTCTGGCAATTCTGTCAGCCAGTGCCTCGGAACGTTACACCTCTTTTGCCACCGAGCGTGAAAAAAACGAAACCATATGTGCAGACTATGGCGCTCGACTCAAATTGCTTGAAGCAGCAATGGGTCGACAGCCGTCTGGGAATACTCGAACAACAATGCCTTATGGTGACAAACCAATAAGCTTCCAAAAAAAATCAGAACTTCAGAGTAACAGCGAAACTTCCACATCGCGTAATGCCGATCTAGTAGCCTTGGGTCTAGGCCAGTTTGATCGATTGAATTCACTGAAAAAACGTCTGCGATGTGGCTACCCGGTTTTTAGTGATGAACGCTATAAGGAATTTGGACTTACACCTGAAGATCTGCTCAATTACGCAGCACTATCAGCGCAGATGCTAAGCAAAGTGCACGCCCTGTTGGACAATGCGGTAACCGAAACACTCTCATCAGTTGCAAATGCCGTCGATTACATTGCAAAACCGAGCGTATCGAAACAAACAAACTTGCCAGTACAAATTCTTTGTCAGATACGCTTTGCGCAATTAAAATTATGGAATAAGCGCAAACCCAATTTGTTAAACGAATCCGTTACGCTGACTCCACTACGAAAATTTATCATCGCTTATCGTTGTAAGCGACGCTTCGAGCACTCACGAGATATGAATTAGAGATATGATTTGAATATATGATTTCTGAAAGCTATTACACACCCGTACCTGAAACACTAAAGGCGTTCAAGCTGGAATTGAAATCGCTGCAAGATCGTGTCGTGCTGATATCCGGAGCCAGTGGAGGCCTTGGCACCGTTTTGAGTCAGGCCTGCGCACAAGCAGGCGCCACTGTTGTTTTGGTGGCTCGAAAACTAACCAAACTCGAAGCACTGTACGATTCAATTGAGCAAATTGATGGCGCGCCTACACCTGCGATAATTACGCTTGACCAGGCAAATGCGCCTGAGGCTGACTACCAGCAACTGACCCAAATACTTGCCAGCGAGTTTGGGCGTCTTGATGCCTTGGTGCATACTGCGGCTGACCTTGGCGTACTGAGCCCCCTGAACCTCATTCCACAAGCCGACTGGACACGCGTGATGTCGGTAAACGTAACCAGCACGCGATTGCTCAACAATGCTTGCTGGCCTATGCTGCGCGCGTCAGACAATGCCAGCGTAATCTTTACCGTTGATGATAAAACCAGTGCCTATTGGGGCGCTTATGGGGTATCCAAGGTCGCACTTATGCAGCTGGCCAACATGACCTTCGATGAAACTGAAAAACAAACTGGTGACGATGGTGCTGCGATAGTAGCTGTCAATGCCATAGACCCTGGTGCGATGCGCACACCTTTGCGACGCAAAGCATTTCCAGGTGAACTTGAAACAGAAACACCTACACCAGACACCCGGCTAGGACCATTTCTGTCGCTAATCTCGCGCCAGGACCGACAATTAAACGGGGCAACGCTCAAATGGCTTGATTGACTGGAATATATATTGAATGTAATTGCATAGAGACTCAATCATGAATAATGACATTTCCATTGCCCTGGTGCAGCACGTATCCACCCCTGACAACGTCCAAGCCTCGATTGATCGCATAGCAAGCTATGCGAAAAAAGCGCGCGATGCAGGCGCAGAATTATTGCTTTTTCCAGAGGCCAGCCTGACTGGTTACAACAATACACAGGATATTAACCAACGGATCGCTGAACGCGCTGATGGTGATGCTGCGAAAGCTGTTAGCGAAATATGCAAAGCTAACAATATTGCTGTTGCTTACGGATTCGCTGAAAAAAACGGCGATAAAATGCACAACAGCATGCAGCTGATTGATGCGAATGGACAAACGCTATCCCGGTACAGAAAAACACACTTGTGGGGTGATCAAGATCGCAGTCTGTTTTCACAAGGTGAAGATCTGGTACCAGTATTTGAGTGGCATGGCTGGAAAATCGGCATGCTTATTTGTTACGACATCGAGTTTCCAGAAAACGTGCGACGCCTGGCCTTAGAGGGAGCAGAGCTTATTTTGACCCCAACAGCACTTATGTCACCCTGGACAACGGTAGCTGATTTAATTGTTCCTGCACGAGCTTGCGAAAACCAGCTGTTCATTGCCTATGCCAATTTTTGCGGTAACGAACATGAGCAACACTACGTTGGTCATAGCTGCATTGTCGGACCGGATGGCAACAACCTTGCCAAGGCGGCAGACAAAGAAGTGATGCTGGTAGCCTCGCTTTCAAAAAGCAGCATTACCGACATTAGAACAGCTCTACCCTATCATCACGACCGCAGACCTGAACTCTACCGTTCATTAGGTAACGAGGAGTAAAAACCGCATGTCTGTGACGATATTCGGCCCAGACTTTCCGTTTGCGTATGACGACTGGTTAGCTCACAAAGACGGCATCGGCGCTGTGCCCGCAGCGCAATACGGCAAGAGTGTGGCAATTGTTGGCGCTGGTGTATCAGGTATGGTGGCGGCCCAGGAATTGATGCGCATGGGCCTGAGGCCAGTCGTATTCGAATCTGGAAGAATCGGCGGACGGCTGCGTTCTGAACCTTTTCCCAATTCACCCAATACGATAGCTGAACTCGGTGGAATGCGATTCCCAATTGCAGCAACCACGTTCAATCACTACGTTAATTCGCTCGGTCTTAAAACTAGTCCGTTCCCCAACCCACTAACTGATGCTGCCGGCAGTACCGTTATAGATCTTGCTGGTGAGCAAATCTATGCTCGCACCACAGATGAGTTACCACCTCTGTATCGAGAGGTTGCCGACGCATGGCAACAAGCTTTGAACACTGAGGCTCATTTTACTGAGCTACAACAAGCCATTATCAGGCGTGATGCAGAATCAATAAAAGCATTATGGAATCCGCTCGTTGCAGAGTGGGATGATCGAACATTTTATGATTTTATAGCCAACGCACCCTCGTTTAAAAAACTCAGTTTTCGTCACAAGGAAATCTTTGGGCAAGTTGGCTTTGGTACAGGTGGTTGGGACTCAGACTTTCGCAACAGCATGCTGGAAATACTGCGCGTTGTGCTGACCGACTGTGACGCATCTCAACGGTTGATCGATGGTGGAGCTGAACAAGTCCCTCGCGGGCTATGGCAGCAGTCGCCAAAGAATATGAAGCACTGGCCAAAGGGCACCAGCCTGTCATCGTTACACGCTGGAGCAACACGTCCGGGTGTGCGAAAAATCGGCCGCGATGCTAGCAAACAATTTCTGCTGGAAGATACCTATGGTAATCAACACGCTTTTGAAGCCGTATTGGTTACCTGCCAGAGCTGGTTACTAACCACCAGTATAGACACAGACGAATCGCTGTTTTCGCAACAAGACTGGATGGCACTGGACCGCACCAGCTACATGCAGTCTTCTAAAACATTTGTCATGGTTGATCGTCCGTTTTGGAAAGATATTGATCCTGCCACAGGCCGTCAAACCATGAGCATGACCTTAACCGATCGGATTACCCGAGGTACTTACCTGTTTGACAATGGTGAAGATCAACCTGGCGTCATCTGCCTGACTTACTCATGGATGGCGGATGCCCTGAAAATGCTACCGTTACCAGTTGAACGTCGCGTCGAACTGTGTTTGGACGCATTGGAAAAAATTTATCCAGCCGTAGACATACGTTCCCACATAATTGGTCGCCCACAAACCATTTCATGGGAAGCCGATCCGAATTTTCTGGGTGCATTTAAAGGTGCTTTGCCAGGGCACTATCGATACAATCGACGTATGTACTCGCAGTTTATGCAACAGGACATGCCCACTGAACAGCAGGGAATATTCATCGCCGGCGATGATGTATCCTGGACACCAGGCTGGGCTGAGGGTGCAGTACAAACCGCGTTGAACGCGGTATGGGGAATAATGCGACACCTTGGTGGTGCAAGCCCTGCAAGCAATCCAGGGCCGGGGGATCAATTTGATGCTTTGCAGCCAATTGATCTGGGTGATTAGTGGTCCATCACCGGGACATCTTCACGCTCTCGCAGTACTATACAATCAACACAATATTAAAGAGCACAGCGGCCATGGGCAACTCACTACAAGACCAGCTATTCAAAGCTGGATTGGCGTCAAAAAAACAATCAGTGCGCGCAAAGAAAGCCAAGAATACCAAAGAGAAACAACAGCGCAAAGGTGTGGAAGTTATTGATGAAACGGCCGCACTGGTAGCCACGGCCGATGCCGAAAAGTTGGCAAAAGACAAGCGATTAAACCAGCAGCGAGATGCAACAGCCCATGCCAAAGCAATTCAGGCACAGATCGTCGAGCTGGTCTCACTGAACAAAATCAGCGAACGAGGTGACACCGAGTTTCGATACAACCACGAAGGAAAAATCAAAACCATAGCGCTACAGGCCGACACACGCGACCTGCTGGTTAAAGGTACGTTAAACATTGTTTGTGTAAACCAAAAGCACGAAATCGTGCCAAAAGCGGTTGCAACAAAAATTGCAGAGAGAGACGCTGAAGCTATTGTACTCGCCAACCAGAACACACTCGCGGATGGAGCCGATGGACAAGCTGATGAAGATGACGAATACGCCGACTACAAGGTGCCTGATGACCTCATGTGGTAACTCAGGTTATATCAGACGTATTACAGACTTAACGACAGACAGATGACAGACTTAACTAGCGAAAAGAATAACTAGCGCCAAACCCAATCAACGGATCGCCAGCCAACCATTCGAAGCCTGCGAAGAGGCGACCTTTGGATGTTGGCTTGAACATGCCAAAACCAAACGCTGCCCCATTGATTTGTTGAAAATCGACAGATGCGGTTGAACCCAAATCAGATAGTTCAGATTTTGTACGGGCTGTGGTCGATACAAATCCCAGTGACGAATACCATGAAGTACCAGTTACAAACAGCGGGTCTAGTGGGCTGAGCATAAATGCGGCTTTCCACTGCGATTGTTCCAGAGCTTGTCGCGCAGCACCTGGGCCAGCACTGGCTGCATCGAATTCAAATTCATCTATAACCGATGAGTGAAACGATGCATTGAACGCAACGTCGTAGGAGACTAAAAAATCAGATACAGCGAATATGATGCCGCCACCGAAACCAGCACCGAGAAAATCTGCCGTACGCGTATTTGCTGTAGGCAGATCTGTAGCTTGCAATACAGAAATATCAAAATAGGTAACTACTCTAGGACCGGGCTTGACGTTAACTCGAGCTCCGGCCCACTGCAGCTGATCGGTATACCAATTAGCGCCCAGCTCTACAGAAAAATTCGGCTGTGCGGGTATGTATGCGCTCCTGCCCTGGACCAACCCCATCAGCTCGGCCGAAACAGGCAAACAAACCGGTAGTGTAAATAAAAGGGCGATAAGTGGAAGACATGACTTCATTGCTTGAATTTCCATTTCCGATTCATCGTCTTCCGATACATCGTCGGAAAAGCCGTTATTAAATTTCGATCAGTGTCTGGATATCGCAAATAGCGACATATACGTATCCAGCCTTTGAAAAATACCATCCCGTTAAGGTATCAAGTTTCGTAGGCTGATAGCAACCTAGAAACATTGAACCTTCCCAACATTAGACCATCTCACGGCTTAATAGAGCGTCGCCTTGTTCGTCTATGATTTGTTTGGCTTTGTAGTGGCAATGATCGACCGAGGATTGAAAATCACCATTGTTGTCGGCGCGAATAAAACGAGTTTCGCGTGTTTCACCATCGAGCGTTTTGAGAATTTTACCAGCTGTGCGAAACTGACCACCTTCATTCATAGGCTCGGCGATGATAGTGAAACCCTTGTATTCAATGGGATCGGCTGCCTTGCCACCAGAAGCATTATTGCCACCACTACCGCCAAACAACGATTTAAACAGATTACCGAGCCCCATACTCTACCCTCTACCCTAATCCAAATTGCCAAATAGCTTACCAGATCATCGATGTACTACTCGCACTATGACAGCCCTGTTGGCCAACTCTTGCTGGTCGGAGACGGTGAAAACATCCATAGAATCGATTTTCCAACAACTTACCGGTCTGTGGTAGCCGAGAACTCGTGGAAATCAGATTCGGCGGTATTTACCACCCTCACCGACGAGCTGGAAGCATACTTTAACGGCGATCTGCAAAATTTCAGTGTAACCGTAGCGCCTGACGGTTCCGAGTTTCAGCGAAGGGTCTGGAGCGCTTTGCAGCAGATTGAATATGGCCAGACCTGCACATACGCCGATATTGCAAAATCGATTGGTAAACCCACTGCCAGCCGCGCAGTAGGATCGGCCAACGGGCGGAATCCTGTTTCTATTGTTATTCCATGTCACCGTGTTATCGGCACCAATGGCACCTTAACCGGCTATGCCGGTGGAGTCAGTACGAAACAGTGGTTGTTGTCGCATGAAGCTGGTGAACAGCCATTATTCCCTTTCGATGAATGGTGAACAGGAAAACAAGTCGCTAGTAACTAAGCAAACGTTCCAATAGGCCCGGCTTTATTGATTCCTTGCACCCGGCATATTGAGCGCGGTAATTTTCAGCTCGGCGCTGCACCTTTAAGGCTACACCCTCTAACCACGGCTTCTTTTTATATGTGCCGCGCCTAAAGCCTGCGGTGCCTTCATGATAGTTAAGATACAAACTATAGGCATCACTCTTTGCCACTTTGTTACGCCTGGATGCTTCATTCATATACCAGTGGATAAAGTCGGTGGCATCGGCAAAGTTGGAGCGTTTTCGCGAGTAGTCACCAGTGGCCCGTATGTATTCACGCCAAGTGCCGTCAATGGCTTGCGCATAGCCATACGCACTGGTCGGACGACGCCACGGGATAATGCCTAACAGATATCGGCGCGGCGGTCGGGCGCGATGTTTAAACGCCGACTCCTGATTCATGATAGACATCGCGATGTGCATCGATGTTCCCCACTTTTTTTCAGCCCGCGTAGAAACGCTATGCCAACCGCGTTTCTGTTTGTATATCGAACAAATATTATCAGGGCGTGTGGGCGGTGTTGTTGAACAGCCAGTGACTAGCATCACCAGAACCAGAACTGGCAGAACCCGTGCAAAAATAAAATTAGATAGCATATGGGCATTTTAGCCGTTGAACCTGAACGCCGCCTTACTGAATGTTAAGAGTTATGCGGTATAAATCCTCAATCAATAATCTCAAGCACCGAATGTACAGCCTGTCTGCCGGATAGCCGGCCGTGGGCGCAGATCTTGCGAAGGTATCCACACACTTTGCACTGTTGTGGATATTCGATGCGTTTTCTTCCTGTTTGCGTAATAATTTGCTGCCTGGCATTGTCTGCCTGCGCAAGCCTTGAGCAGCCAACTGAAAAAGCTGCTGAATCAGCACCAGAATTAATCGAAGCCCTACCAGAAGATATCGGCAGCTTTGAATACGAAGGCTATCGATATTTCGAAGACAGTTCAAACGGGTACACCATTCGCTACACCAATCCGCAAAAACGTCGACTTGCCGATGTCTATGTTTATCCAGTAGCGACGCAAAATGCAACCCTTGATCACGAAGACTTGGTAATGGGCTCAACCCGAGCAACGATACAAGCCATTGCCGGTGCAGTTAAGCAAGGCATTTACGATAATTTTAACCTTGTCGGCGCCGCAACCCAAGCTCGCGGTTTCAGAACAGTGGCCCGAGTCGAAGCAACTTATCTCAGTGACAATCTTGCATCTTATACGCTGGTTTACCAAACTGAGTACGATGGAACGCTGCTGAAAATTCGAGTAACCATGCCAGATAACGAAAGCAACCGAACAAGCCTTGAATGGGATCGCTTCGCTAATACTATGTTCAACAAAATTGTTGTCGAACTTGATGAACAACAAGCGGCAAAGCTTATCAAAAAACAAAAAGCCAAGCCCAAAACAAAAGCTTGAGTAATGTACGAAATCCCTGTGGATGCCACATATGGCTGTTTGTATTAAAGACTACTTAAGGTATGTTCATAAAGTTGTTGCAAAGTCGCTTCATCTTCATCTGCAACCAGAATATGGTGTTGATTGTTAGCTATCCAGCTGGCTGTATGCAATTGATGCTGCCGCGATACCACCAGTGGCTTCGCGGGTATGTTTACACCTGGCATAAAGCAAAGCGCCAAAGGTGCTGATCCAGGTTTTCTATACACCAGTTGAACCAGTATCTGACCTTCGAATCCGAGCTCCTGGGCTCTTGCAAACTCGTAGCCATAAGACGAGTAGTCCATTATGGATAGTTGCGCTCCAGCACGTCGATTAATCGATTCAAGCAGAGCTTGCGCATCTCCAACATGAGTTGGGCTTAACGAGGCCACCGTTTTTTCAACATAGAGCGACTGATAGTCAGCAACGCGTTTGACCAGCCGTTCATGTACATGGTGGGTTGATTGAGCATCCGATGATGAGGCAGACAAGCTTGGTCGCGTATTTTCAGTATGTCGATAAACTTGGAAAAACAAAACGCCAACGCACAAGCCCAGAATTAAACAAGCCGCAATTCCTAACCTTGCGCTTGGACCTGCAAGATTATCTGAGCTTGATGAGCTCAGACTTACCTGGTCGGTATTCCCATCAGAAATCAGCTGTTCAACCCGCGTGCGCAAAGAGTCCGGGGTTGGCGGGTACGGGTTTTGTTCGTATGCTTGACGAATAGGCAGTTGCGAGCCTTGCATTGCAGCGACAGTACGAGCAAGTTCAGGATCAGTGCGAAGTGTTGCGAGAAACTCCGCCGTTTGGCTATCATTCAGGTTACCGTCAACGTAATTTAGTACATCCGTTTCTGTGTATTTCATCGCAGCGTCCCACTATCTACGTCGGCGCTTGCATTGATCATATTCCCTCGAAGCATCGCTTCGCCCAGCGTAATACGTGCTCGAGCCAGCCTGCTCATAACCGTACCGACTGGTATGTCCAAAACCTGCGCAGTTTCCTGATAGGTGAATCCTTCAACGCAAACAAGGGTTACTACCAAACGCTGCGCTTCCGGCAAAGACTCTACCTGTTCAAATATTTGATACAAACGCATTTGAGATTCCGGGGAATGCGTATTAGCCAATTCATGGTGAGTAGCCGATGCATCCAACTCGACCGTTTTTTGCGATTCTGACAAGGCTTCACCAAACTGACCGTCCCTGAATGGTGCATGTTTAAATGGTGCATGTTTAAAAGATCCGGTATGTCGAATTTGCCTGGCGCGCAGCACGTTCAACCAAATTCGATGTTCGATTTGGAATAGCCAACTGCGGATTCTTCCTCGCTCCTGATACTCGTCTGCTTTCTCGAGCGCTTTCAGGCAGGTTCGCTGAACAAGATCTTCAGCATCAGCCTGATTTGCCGTGAGCCGCAGCGCAAAGTGCCACATGGCGTCTAGTTCACTGGTGAGCAGTTGAGCAAGCTTGTTCATTTTCCAACCATGAATCGGACCTTTCCGGTGTTCTGCAACCATACACCTTCGGACAAAAATTTTGCAAAGCAGTGTTAGCAAATCAGGAATTTATCTGTCTTTTTATGTTATTGCATTCACCATTTAGTCCCTTGCGGAGTTTATTTTCCAACCCATGGAATAAAACCCAGTGCTGAGTTGTTCTATTACTGAGTGACTGAATTATTAGCGAATTCGTTGGTCAGAAGTTACGGGTATTGCACAGCTAAATCGACTATAAGCTAATTGACAATACGATCGACAACACAACCACAACCGGCGTGCTTTTTAGGCGCTTGTCTATAAATAATATTTGAGGAAAATAAAATGAAAAATAAACTTACACTGCCTTTGTTTGCAGCCATGCTCTCCGGGCTTTTCGCTACGGTGCTGATTGCTCAAACTTTACCGATGACCCCAGCACCTGAGGGTGCGAAAGTCAGCATCATATCTCCAGCGAACGGCGAAACTGTCGAGCGCGAATTCGTAGTCATTTTCGGCCTGGAAGGCATGGGAGTGGCTCCTGCTGGTATCGACGTCGAGGGAACAGGACACCATCATCTGTTGGTTAACCAGGAATCGTTGCCACCAGAAGGTTTGCCAATGGGCGAGCCGCCACTTCACTTTGGCAAAGGGCAAACCCAAACAACACTCACATTGGAGCCTGGCACTCACACCCTGCAGCTGATTATGGGCGATAAACTGCATGTGCCGCATAACCCACCTATTGTTTCCGAGCTAATCACTATCGAAGTCAAGGAATAGGTTGAACGCGCCAGGCGAAATTGCATGAAATTTTTCGTGCACTTAAACGCCTGGCGCTTACGCTGAGCAGTTCGGTTGTGTTAATCACCTCTCAATTTCCCCAATAATCCCCAATTTTCTCTGTGGCGTAGCGCCATTTCGTGAGGCACATCTCAAGTGCTTTATCGCCACCAAAAACTGTATGATTTTTAACCACTTAACACGCATAATAGTGTTGTGACGTTATTTTGACTACTCGCAAATAGGCATGTATCTATTTGTTTTTATTGATTTTTCATTATCATTCCGTGTCCATTTGCATACACCCCCCTCCATCAGTAAAGTGCACGTCAGCTCTCCGGCACTCCCGTTGAGCGACGAGCAGTACGGACCGGCAAAGACCGGCTTCGAAAATAATAATAAGAAAAGGGGAAGATGTAATGAATACAAAAATAATAAACAAAATCATGATAGCAGCGACGCTGCTTGGCTTGAGTCTAGGTACATCAAATGCACACGCAGCTGATGGTCACCTGGTTTTTAACACAGCAGCAATTCACTTCAAGAATTTTAACGATCGCAACGCGTTTGTTCCGGGTTTAGGCTGGGAGTACTCACCAACTGGAAAAGTGGGCTTTCATGTTGGAGCCCTGTCGGACAGCTTTGGTGCAGAAGCTGCCTACCTCGGCATAAACTACGGTACGCGTCGATTTATTAACAATAAAGTGCGATTTCTTCTTGGTGCATCAGTCGTTAACAAGCAGTTTCACAAGAACAAACCAAACGAAACCAAGATTTTGCCTTTTCCGGTAATGGAAATGAATTTATGGAAGCGCGCAAGTCTGAATATCTCAGGTTCACCGGAGCTAGACTTTGCCGGCTCAAAAAACAATGCCGTTATGTTTTTCCAGTTCAAACTGCAATTGCAGTAATTTGCACTAAACCATAACAGCGCCAGTTTACCCCTTCGGCTGGTCGGCTTCGCTGCGACCAGCTGCTTTTAAATCGGGTAATCAGACGCATCACGATTCGGGTACGGGCTATCGAGTTACGCAGATTGCGTGCTAACAGCCCGTTTCACTCTTTTAAAAACCTTGCCTTGTGTTTTGATAATTCCTCTCGCGTCAAGGCAAAAACACCCGTTCCACCATTGTCGAATTCCAACCACAGAAATGGCACGTTAGGGAATGCATCTTCAAGTGCCTGTGCACTGTTGCCAACCTCAACAACCAGCAACGCGTCTTTATTCATGTAGTCTGCCGCTTGATGCAAGATGACTCGAACAAGATCTAATCCATCCTTACCTGAAGCCAGCCCCATTAATGGCTCATGTTCAAATTCTTTACCCATGTCGTTAATGTCATTTTCATCAACATAAGGTGGGTTGGAGATTATTAGATCGTACGGCCCGGTTAAATTATCAAATAAGGCACTTTCCAGTAACGTGACCTGATGTTCTAGTTGGTGATCTGCCACGTTTTCTGCAGCCAGGCTCAATGCCTCAGCTGACAGATCACTCGCTTCAACCTTTGCATGAGGCAGCTGCACTGCGCAGGCTATCGCAATGCAGCCACCACCAGTACACAAGTCCAGTACAGAATCGACTTTCAAAGGGTTCAATAGATCAATAAAGTCATTGACAATAAACTCTGCCATTGGAGAGCGAGGCACCAGGGCCCTTTCGTCGGCTCGAAATGAGAGTCCGGCAAACCAGGCAGTACCTGTGATGTAAGCCGCCGGAATGCGTTCAACTATGCGCCGCGTCACAATGGCGTTGCACCGCTCAAGCTGCTCCTTCGATAAGGTTTGTGCGTAGTCAGGTTCGTGCAACGGTGATAATTCCAGCGCATGCAAAACCAGCCAGCTTGCCTCGCCCAGCGCATCAACCGTGCCATGCCCGTATACGAGATTATGCCGATCGAACGCCTGCGCGCTGAGCCGGATGACGGTTTCAAGGTCCATTGGCATACCAAGCGGAAATACGGGTGTTTTGGGCATCAGCACTGACCTTTTAACATAACTCTTTAGTATAATTGCTGGCAGCGAAGTCAGCATCAATTCGCCTCAATCTGCATCAATAAGCGCTGATCAGAGTCGACCCAAAATGAGCGATCAATAAAGCCATGAATTCATCCGACAACGAAAAACCTGCGCAACCCAAGTCCTGGCTTCCGATTGCGGCAATTGCCTGTGTTGCCATCGCCGCGGGCGTGTTTGCCGGTACACGCCAGAGCGCGAAAAATGAGCAAGAATCGCACGATCAACAAGCCGTACAAAAAATTCAGGACAAGCTTGAAAGTGCCACAATATTCCCGGATGAATTCAAACAGCTTCCTGCTTTCTCATTGCCTTACGATGACAATAAATTACTTAATGAAGCGAGCTTTAAAGATAAATGGAGTGTATTGTTTTTTGGCTTTACTCATTGCCCGGATATTTGTCCAAATACATTAAACGAAATGAATGGTGTGGTAACACAGCTTTCACAAGATCAGCTGCCCGTACCTCAGGTTGTCTTTATCACCGTGGATCCGGTACGGGATACGGTAGAAAAGATGGCTGAGTACGTGGGCTATTTTAATGAAGATTTTATCGGTGTGTCTGGTGATCTTACCGACATAACCAAGCTCACAACACAGCTGGGTATTGTGGCCAGTTACACAGCAGACCCCGATGGTGGAACCGGTTACAGTGTCGATCATACGGCGTCCATGCTGGTGATCGACCCCGAGCTCCGGGTAAGAGCCAAGTTAAATCCACCACACAAAATAGAGACTATTACTGCCGATCTAAAGACGTTAATGACTCGCTACAACTAGATGCTGCCAAATATATGAACGAGTATTCAGAATCTCACATACAATCAGCTGCTAATTTGCTCAACCCTTTTTCTCAATCCTTTTGTTCAAACCCGATGGGTTGATGGCATAGGTAGATAAAATGGGTAGATAAAAACCAACTTTCTTAACTACAAATAATATTATGCGTACGCTACTTCTCTCTGTTTGTCTTTGGTCAACCTGTCTTTTTTCGTCTATCAGTTCGGCTTCCGAATTCCCTATCATTCTCGATCCAGTTGTTAATGCAACTCCACCCGGTGCTGCGGTAACCGCTGGCTATCTAACTTTAATTAATGAGACCAGCAGCGAAATAGTCATAACCGGTGCTTACAGCCCCACCATTGCGAAAGTTGAAATTCACCGTTCAATTATTAAAGACGATGTCGCAAAAATGGAATTACAGGATTCGGTCAGCCTTGCACCCGGCGCCACTGTTAAGTTCGAGCATGGTGGCTATCATCTGATGCTAATGGCACTAACCAAACCACTAGAAGAAGGTCAATCAGTTGATATCATTCTGTCCACCTCGGTCGGCGATATGTTGATCGAAATGCCAGTGCAGAAACTGGGAGCGCCAATGGAGGGCCATCAACACTCAGAGGCAAACAAACCCGCCAAGACTGATGAGGCTGCAGAGTCAGAAGTGAAGATGGAGGAAAACCATCAGACTCATTCCAATGATAAAGAGCAAGTCAGCTCAAAATAAATCAGCCATAGCTTTACCGTGATTGTAAAACAAGTTAGCCACCACAACGGAAAAACCAAGTGATGCTAGCAGACTGGCTCAAAACACTACCTCTCTACCCATTACCACATCACTTGATCTCTCGAGCCGTGTTATGGATGACACGGCGAGAATCCCGGTTCACGCAAGCTGCAATACAACGTTTTGCGAAACAATTTAATGTAGACATGCAAGATGCAGCTACCCCAGCGCTTGAACACTACAAAACATTTAACGCGTTTTTTACGCGAGAGCTAAAGAGCAATGCAAGACCAATAACAGAAGGTGTAGGCGAAATTGCCTCTCCCGCCGATGGTCGTATTTCTGCTATTGGTAACATTGAAGCAGGCAGAATCTTTCAGGCAAAAAATCAGAATTACTCGCTGCAGGCCCTGCTTGGTGGGGATGAAACTGCTGCCAGGCGGTTGGATAACGGAAAATTTGCCACTATCTATCTATCTCCGCGTGACTACCATCGTCTGCATATGCCAATTGATGGAAAGCTGATTAGCCAGATACACGTTCCAGGACGATTGTTCAGTGTTGCGCCACACACTGTTCGAACGCTATCAAACCTGTTTGCGCGTAACGAACGAGTTATTGCCCAATTTGAAACAGACTCAGGCTTCATGGCACTGGTACTGGTCGGCGCCATTAATGTTGCCGCTATTGAAACTGTTTGGCACGGGTTGGTCACACCGCCCAAGGGCAAGCACGTATCTCGAATCGACTACAATGAAGAGACTGCCGTATCGCTTGCTCGTGGTGAGGAAATGGGACGTTTTAATATGGGTTCCACTATTATTGTGTTGATGGAGAGCGACACTCGGTGGAGAGTTGATATGCAAGCTGGCGATAGTGTCAGGATGGGGCAATTTTTGGGTCGTTGCTAGTGTGGTGTAACGCTAGTAGTCCGTCAACCAAATAAATTAGGATTCAGAGGCGGCCGGCTGCGGTATCACCAGCCGCCGCCCTGCAAG
>CAYTJF010000044.1:20939-28622 GCA_964437945.1 uncultured Granulosicoccaceae bacterium | reverse complement strand
ACGGATGCTGACAGACTCGCTGAACTCGAACATATCATGTGGATGGACCACTAGTACTTCTAACGACATGAATCGTATTCGACATTAAATCATTCAGCGCTACGCGGCAATTTTAAGGGCGTCGGCACGATAGCTGCCATCCAGCACAGCTTCCCACCAACTACTGTTCTCAAGATACCAGTCCAAAGTCTGTTCTATCCCAGCTTCAAAGGTAACTTTTGGTTCGTAGCCGAGTTCAGACTGAATTTTAGCCGTGTCAATCGCGTACCGAAAATCGTGACCAGCTCGGTCGGTAACGTAACTTATCAGTGAATTACTCGACTCACCTTGCGATGCCGGGCAATCAGGATAAGTTTGACGTAATGTTTGACTCGATTCGAATCGCTTGTCGATCAACGAGCAAATCAGATTAACGATATCGATGTTTGTCCATTCATTGCAGCCACCAATATTGTAAGTTTCACCTACCCGACCGTTGTGCAGAACCATATCGATACCCATCGCATGATCTTCAACGTATAACCAGTCGCGAATGTTCTTTCCATCACCATAAATAGGCAACGCTTTGCCGTGCAACACATTAAGTATCATCAACGGAATAAGTTTTTCAGGGAAATGGTACGGACCGTAATTGTTCGAGCAGTTACTGGTCGTTACCTGCATACCGAAGGTATGGTGATATGAACGCACCAAAAAATCTGATGATGCTTTACTGGCTGAATACGGAGAGTTTGGCGCGTACGCTGTCTCTTCAGTAAAAGCCGGGTCTTCCATCTGCAGTTGTCCATAGACCTCATCGGTTGACACGTGGTGAAAACGATGATCTTCCACTGCATTTTCTTCAATTTGCCAGACTTGTCTTGCCGCCTTTAGCAAACTGTACGTACCCATAATATTAGCTTCAATGAAAGCGTCCGGGCCAGTAATTGATCGATCAACATGACTCTCAGCAGCAAAGTGCACGATCGTATTGATTTTATGATCACGCAACAACTGCATCATGTAATTGGTGTCGTTGATGTCTGCCTGCACTAATTGGCAACTAGTATCTAGCACACCGTGCAGGTTATGTTTGTTGCCTGCGTAGGTAAGCGCATCAACGATAACAATTTTGTCATCTGGATGATGCTTGCGAATATAGCGAACAAAGTTTGCGCCTATAAACCCGGCAGCACCGGTAACCAGCATGCTTCTCATGTTAGCTCTCTCATCATGTTACGCAGTTCTACACGCCAATGTGCAGCCTGCAAATCCAGGGCTTCCCAGGTACTGGTGAGTTCCAGCACACTGTACGTTGGTCTGGCCGCAGGCGTAGGATACTGATCTGTGCGTAGTGGCCGAACAGTTGTAGTCCTGTCAAGCAATCCCAATGCCATGCCCTCTTCCATAATTGCCTGGGCGAAGTCATACCAGCTCGCAGCACCTGCATCCGTCCAGTGCAGCACGCCTGAAGCTCGAATTTGCGCACCACGCCAAATCGCTATAGCCAGTGAATGAGCCCAAGTTGGAGTGCCAATTTGATCGGCAATAACGCCTACCTCTGAACGCTCTTTCATCAACCTCAGCATAGTTTTAACAAAGTTGTTGCCGTGCGATGAATACACCCATGCAGTTCTAAACAACAGACTGTTATCGGGCAGAATGGAAAAAAGCCGCTGTTCACCAGCAAGTTTACTCATTCCATAAACACTAACAGGGTCGGTTGCAGCATCGGGTTTTATCGGTGTTGGTTGGGTTTCACCGAAGATAAAATCAGTTGATATGTGAATCAGGTGTGCATCGGACAGCTTGGCGGCGGTGGCAAGATGCCCTACTGCCAAATCGTTTATAGCAAACGCTGCGTCTTTGTCTGTCTCGGCAGCATCAACTGCGGTATAGGCTGCTGCGTTGATTATTACGTCCGGTTTATTTTTTACGACAATCTGCTCTACCGCTTCAGCATTAGTTATATCGAGCCGAGTCTGGGGGGTACAAAACGAAACCGCTTCTGGTTTTGTACGTTGAAGCTCCCAAAATAGCTGGCCTCGTTCACTACCGGTTAACAAAACTTGCATGTGTCTAGTTTTCTGAGCGTACATGGCAAAGAGCAAGCTACGGCGTTCAGCTCAACGACCTGATACAAACCTGCTCTTTGATGGTCTGATGTTATGGTCTAAAACCCTAAGTTTGCAGGAAACGCGCCCAATTTTGTTCCTCGATTACGAATGCACTGAGAATACACAGAAAATGACGCCATATTATTGGCTTTACACTGCTATCTGTTTATGCCTGTTTTGACACTAGTGGTCCAACCACTAGTGGTGTAACAGCCAAAGCGATACGTGTATAACCGGCAAAAATTACTCGAATACATCAGATTCAGACAGCACAGTCGCCGCTTTATCCTTGGCAGCTAATTGTGTTTCAACACCCTCTACCAGCGGCCAATCGATACCTACTGCAGGGTCGTTCCACAGCAAGCTACGCTCATGATCAGGTGCATAGATGTCAGAACACTTATATTGAAAGTCGGCCATCTCAGACATCACATAGAAGCCATGCGCAAATCCAGGTGGAACCCAGAGCTGGCGTTTATTTTCAGCCGACAAAACCACCCCGACCCATTGTCCGAAGTGCGCTGATGACTTTCTCAAATCAACGGCAACGTCAAACACTTCGCCGATGGTACAACGCACCAGTTTTCCTTGTGGATGCTGAATCTGATAGTGCAGACCGCGCAACACACCCTGTGCCGAGCGGCTATGGTTGTCCTGCACAAACGTGATGTCGAGCCCTGCGTTGACGAAAGTGGCATTGCTCCAGGTCTCCAGGAAGAACCCTCTATCATCACCGAAAACGGTAGGTTCGATAATTTTGACATCATTAATTCTGGTGTCGACTACTTTCATGTCAGCATTTTGACTTTAGCGTGGTTAATTGACATTGAACGAAGCACAAGCTGTTCCAAGGGGGCAAGTGGTCCACCCACATGCTATTTACGAGTTCAGCTCAAGCGCCGGACATAGCCCGAATCGATTTCCATTCGCTAGCGCTAACCGGCATGATGGAGAGCCGGTTGCCTCTTTTGAGCAGGGTCATACCATCAAGTTTTTTGTTTTGCTTTAGGGCCTCAAGCGTAATAATCTGCTTAAACTTATTTCTATACTTAACATCGACCATGCACCAGCGTGGATTTTCCTTGGTAGCTTTAGCGTCGTAGTACTTGGACTTTGGATCGAGAGCGGTGTGGTCGTCGTAGGCTTCACGGACAATTTCAACCGTGCCTACTATTCCTGGAACCGGGCAACTCGAATGATAGAAAAAGGCCATGTCACCTTTTTTCATATCATCACGCATCATGTTGCGTGCCTGGTAGTTGCGAATACCATCCCAGTGATCTTTTTTACCGGGCATGTTGCGAAGGTCGTCAATGCTGAACGCATCGGGCTCAGATTTTAACAGCCAAAATTTCATCGCTTTCAATATTGTTCTTTTGAGACTGACCTCAGTATATTAGCACTCTACGAAAAGCGGGTAAAAACAGGCGTATCAGAAACGGCACAGCAATTAAGCCGACAACAGTAGCAATGCCAATACTGCCACCCAAGATCACACCAGCTGCAATTGCAGTTAGGTCCCATAACACGATGGATAGAAATACCGGTAATTGATGCATTCTTTCAGCTGCAAGTGAAAGTGCAGTCACACCATCTGGTCCTAATGCCGACGCAGCGGCAAGTGATATTCCACCAGCGAATAAAATTAAACCTAAGAGCAAAGCGATTACGTTGTCGGTAAAGGTTGGATCCGTTGGCGCAAATCCCACACCAACACCGATGGCCGGACCAATTAACAGCAGTGCCACTAACGTACCCAGTCCGAATGGCACACGACCCCAAAACCATGCCAATACACAACAAGTGGCAGTGACGATTGTTAGCACAATCCAGAAAGGCACAAACAGTGCTTTGTTCAAACTCTCAAGTAACAAAGCGAATCCAAAAGAGCCAAATCCGGCTGAAGTTGCCACACCCAGACCCAGTCCAATGAGTATTGGAGCTACCACCGCTGCGAATATGCGACCTGGATTAGCGTTCATATTAAGTAGCCCGGCAAACAGGCCTGTATGCTTGTCTTTACTTGCACTTAAGGCAACATCGTTGGTACTTGTATTAATCGCTCTACTGATTACCAAATAAATTGAAGTAGTGAGTGTAAACAATAAAACCAACATAATCAGTCGATAAGACCAGGAACCCACCGGCATAATCGCTTGTAGCTTTTGAACGAGATCAGGAATAAATACACTCGCCGCCAATATCGCTAGCAGCAACGCACAAAGCCCTGTTACAGAAACTGAAACCACACCTGATACTGGGCCAACGGAGTCAGATTCGGTCCTGGATAGCAGTGCCGCAAGTTCAGAGTCGGGAACATTAACATCAGCTGATTCATTTGCTGATTTTGCCTGGGTTGCCTTTGGTGTGACCGCTGATAGCACCTCCGGGGATAATGAAGGTAGCTGCGTCTTGACAAGATGCTTGCCATCAGATTCCTCGTATTCATCGGCGTCTATTTCTACAGCTGAATTGACAACATCAAACCCTACAACCGAGAGTGAATATTTGGCATTCAACAATTTTGAGCAAAGACTGTCTAATTCGTACTTACCCTGCTCTGGGTGATTATTAGCCAGAAATAGCCTGTACCAGTAATACTTGGATAGGATCTGTTCGAGCTTGAGTTGCCGTAGAACTTGCATGTGCACCACATCGACCGGACTCAATAGCGTGTTGAAGTGCTCAGATGCCTGCTTGAGTTGAAGCATGATGTCAGCTCTGTCCGCGAGTTGTTGCTCTGACAGATCGCTGTTCATCGAGGTAGTTTCAAGACACAAACGACGATATTCACGAACTCGTTCAAGTAGTCTGGATTCGGTTAAAGCTTCACTAACAGAAAAATGAAGGTTCGCATTTATAGTGTTTGCGCTATCGCTATCTTGATCTTGCGTGCTGTTTGAACTGTGTTGGATAGCTACTGTCATCTTTCCAGTCTCCCTACTAATTTTACTTACCTGTACATACTCGTACACACTTGCACCCACGGCAAAATAACCGGACACACTATAGAGCCAAGTATAATTTGTTACTAATAACTAAACATTTCTCATGGCACTTAAATTTTTATACTATCCAATATAATTAGTATTTTAGTTAGTACAAACTTATTACCTTGCTGCGGGTCAGCTTTATTCTCAGATTAAAGCTGCAATTACTTAAATAGTAGCTGGTTCACATGATTAGTCTAGTGGTTCATCATCAGACAAACAGAAGCGCGCGATGCAAACCTGATTTAAAACGGTACAGTTAAAAACTTGTACCTGTCTTTCGGAACCACTGCTACCGCGGAGTAACTATTGCAGTACCCGACGAAGTGGTGGAATAAAAAAATGAAGCAACAATGGCACGATCAACAGTCCAATAGCGGTAGCAACTCCAACGCTGCCACCGAGTATTATCCCAGCTGCAATAGCCGTGATGTCCCACAATAATGTAGCTAAAGCAAAGGCCCAATGGTTTATGCGTTCGGCAGCCAGTGACAGAGAAGAAAACCCATCAGGTCCCAGAGCTGCAGATGCGGCAAGTGCAATACCAAACGCAACTAGAAAAAGACCAAGTGCAAACATGGCTATATTACCGGCAAAGGAAAGGCCTTCGGGAATGATTCCCGATCCAAAATTGATTGCAGGCCCAACAAGCAGAAGCGCGGATAATGTACCCAGACCTAACGGCACACGCCCCCAAAACCAAGCCAGCAAATAACAACCTATCGTTAATACGGCATGCGAAAGCCAGAAAGGCAAGAGAAACGTTTTGCCTATACCGTCCAACAGTACGGAAAAGCCAAAGGCTCCATACCCTGTTGACATTGAAATTCCGTGCCCCAGCCCAAGTAGTACAGGGCCAAAAGCGCCAGCCAATATTCGGCTAGGTGAGGCACCAATATCGAACAAGCGGGAAAAAAAACTTCTATTTGTATCCACGTTGGTAACGGACATAGCAGTATCAGCTTTTGCCACAATGAAACGACTAATCAACAGGAAAAACGATGCGGTTAAGGTTACCAACAAAAAAAGCATAATCAGTTGATATGGGATAGAGCCTACCGAGATTGTCGCTTGCAGTTTTTGCAGCAATTCGGGTGCGAACGCCACTGCTGTAAGTACAGATAAAAGAGCCGCACTAACTCCGGTAATCAATCCAGAAATAGCACCAGCCTGAGCAGGCTCAGCAACATTGCCTGGTTCTTTCGACAACTGAGGTGCTTCAACTTTCTTATGTTCGACCGACTGTTCGAACGACGTTGTCGTACTCGAAACTAGCGAGTCGCTCTCCGATTTGGCTACCGAACTTCGAGGTACAGTATCTGATAACCCACCCGGTGCTACATCAACAGCACTATCAGATGACGCATTGGCAGAAGCATGTGGCGTATCTTCAGTTCTACTATCAAATGCTGCGACAAAGGAATCATCGGGTGCAACTTCAGTTCCACCATCAATCGCTGTGGCAGCAAAGCCATCAGAGACAACATCATCAGAAGCCGCGTCGACAGCAACATCAGGCACAACTTCGGGCACAACTTCGGGCACAATTTCGGGCGTAATATCGGTAACAACATCGGGTGTAACTTCAACCGGAACTTTAGGTCCTACCCCCAAAGAGCTACTTCGAACATCACCCACAGTACTATCCGGTGAAACATCTAAAGAGTCTGCAGGTGCTAATTCCGATAAATCTTCCGGTGAAACTGTCAACGGCTCATGTGTGATTAATTCCGAAGATTCATCAGGTGTTTCTTCCGGTAAATCTTCTTTCGTGATATCCAATAAGCTTTCTGTAGCAACTGGCGAAGACCTCTCGAGCGCCTCCTGCAAAAATATCTCAGATGCATTTTCAGTAACTTCATTTGGCATTACTTCAAGTGACTCTTTTGTTGTTTCTGCCAATAATTCGTCTATAGATACTTCAAGTTCTTCTTCCAGAGAAGCTTCTGCCGTCTTTGAAATAGACTCATTAAGTTCTTCGTCCAACGACACTTCCGTCGTCTTCTCCAGAGATTCTTCAAGCTCTTCAAGTTCTTTTTCGAGCGATAGTCCAGCCGTCTTTTCCAAAGACCCTTCCAACAATTCCTCCACAGGCACTACCGATGTCTTACTCGAAGTTTGTTCATACGATTCTTCTGGCGACCCGGCTGACAGCTCATTTAAAGACCCCTCCAAAGAATCTTCAAACGACATTGCCGTAGTGTTTTCCAACTCGGCTTCTAAAGAATCATCCAAAAAAACCTCTGACGTCTCATCCAATAACTCGTCGAGTGATTGTTCCAAAGACTCCACTGACGTTTCATCCATGGAGGATTTCTCATCCATAGATGTTTCAAGCGATTGTTCCAAAGGTACTTCTTCCAATGCTTCAACAGACACTGCAGGCGCTTCTTCAAACGGCAGTTCTGTCGAAGCGCGCGAGGATTCCTCCAGAGGTAATTCAGCCTTTTCTTCTAAAGACACTTCCAGCAAGTCTTCCGATGACACTGCAGCGGTCATATCCAATGACTCGTCATTTTCATCTTCCAACAGACCCTCTACCGACTCAACCGATGTCAGATCTTTTGCATCTTCCAATAACTGTTCTTTCTGCTCAT
>CAYTJF010000044.1:0-20839 GCA_964437945.1 uncultured Granulosicoccaceae bacterium | reverse complement strand
GACTCAACCGATGTCAGATCTTTTGCATCTTCCAATAACTGTTCTTTCTGCTCATCACCTGACTCATTACCTGACTCATTACCTGACTCATTACCTGACTCATCACCTGACTCATTACCTGACTCAACGCTTGGCTCGTCATGTACTTCTTCCAACAATTCTGCAGTCGGCCCCTCCTGACTTTCTTCCAACGATACGTTCTCAGCCTGCCGCACAGATTCCTCTTCCACCTTTTCACTTGAAATTTCGGAAGTTATTTCTTCAAGTGTCAGATTCTCCGAAGGCGATTTTTCTTCAGAATCTGCTTTTTCATCTAACGAACTGCTGGTTTGGGCGAACTCGAAGCCGCTTAATAAGATATTGGCTTTAAAAAGTTTTGAACACAAACTGTCTAGTTCAACCTTACCTTGCTGTGAATAGTTAGCCTCGAGAAAAAGCGTATGCCAGTAGTGTCTTGACAACGTTTGTTCTAACTTAAGTTCTTTCAGAACTTTTATGTGTGAAACGCTGATCGGACTCAATAAGGTGTAAAAGTGCTCCGACGCTTGTTTAAGCTCGAGCATTGACTGGGCTCTGTTAGAAAGTTCATGTTCGGAGCGATTGCTATTCACATCTGCAACGAATCGGCTCGCGCGTCTAAATTCACGGACTCGCTTAAGCAAATCAGATTCTGATAACGCCACACCAACTGAATAATGAAGCTTTGAAAGTTTCTTGGACGTTGGATTGGATGGAGTTTTAGTCACAAGCTTGTAGGGTCGGTCGTCAGCCAGACCCTCGATTTTTGCTTCCCGGTTTTCTTTCGCCAATTTTCCCATTACCTCTGAACCACTGTTCGGCGTTTGAAAACATCATATAGCGCCGCGATATCTACGTCCAAAAAGTAAGTCAAAAATCAGTCGGCATTTCCAGAGCGTCATAATCTGTTGATTGAGTCCTTAATACTAATTAATGTGTACACCCATAAAAAAGCGTTTCTGTCACCGTACTGGTACCTTATTCACGCAGTCGCCAATACCAAGTGTAAACCAATCACCTGAATCGTGATTGCACAGAGTAAAAGCGTATGGGGATTCACTGCAGCGCGACGCGAATTTTATACCTCAGCTTACCGCAGACCTTTTCACACAAGAATAATAAGATCGACAAACTGATCATAGTGGTTCAGTTGCTGAACCATTTTCAACTGAATGACTACGCGAATACTAACGAGGAATAAAAACGGTGATCATTTTTATCTTCAAAATAGGTTGTTTAAATACTTTAAGCACAAGCACAAGCACAAGCACAAGCACAAGCACAAGCACAAGCACAAGCACAAAAAAGGGTGCGATTACCGCACCCTTTTTTTCAACATATTTACCAATACAGCAGTCGCTGTTTACATTATCCGCAACCCGGTAAATTAAAAATACAGTCTTGCTTTAGATACGAGAATACTTATCCGCCAATCATGCCAACGATTGCTTGAACAATACCACCAGCACCGGCTCCGGCACCAAGCCCGCCAACCAGCTGGCCAATGTTCAACTTGCCGCTAGCAGCAGCATCACCGGCCGCCGCTGCGTCGCCACCGCGACCCATCAGACCGCCAACGGCGCCACCACCGAGTAAACCACCAAGTGGACCAGCCAGCGTGCTCATCAAGCCACCACCGCCACCGCCCATCAAACCTTGTACCAGCTCGCCGCCCAGAAAACCGCCTCCGCCGCCAAGTAGCGCTGAAATAATTGTTCCTAACATATCGAGAATCCTCGTTTTAAATCAATAGCAACCTTTCACATGCAGGGACATAGTTGCAAAAACATATGCGGGCAAATAAACATTCTTATATAGAAAGTTATCAAGCACACAAATGCAACAAGACAATTTAACTAAATCCAATCAACTGAATCCAATCAACAGAATCGGAGTAATACACATGCAAAAAGTTTAGCGAACAAGAAAGTGTCCCTTGTCACTCCAATCGAATAGCATAAGCGTTCTTAATAGTCAGGTAACAGATATTTTCACGTTAAATATGGTGAATTAAGCTTAAATGCCAATTTCTGCGGTAATATATTTAGTTATATAGTTTAAACGTCATCGTTGTTTACAAACACGTAATTTGCTAAGTAACGAATTCAAGACCCGTTCTGGTCGCTTAAACGGCGCCATGCAATTGACAGCTCACCAGCCAATATGCATTCAAATGACTTAAATTCATTACTGATTAAATATGGATTGTTATGCCATACGTTTGCATTCGACAACCTGCCCACAAACGTAAAAAATAGATTAGGCGATGAAAACCCCATTCGTTTTCAAGATAGCTACCTATCGCTTATAGCCAACGTTGGTTCAACCTTTTGGACTGAGTTAAAAGTTAATCAACCTACGTGGAGTCATAATAGCGAGGCAATTGAGAATCCAGTTGACTATTTCAGCGCAAGAGTGACTGACCAACTACTGCAACAAGCAGGTTTAACGACCGGTGCCGAACTGCTCTATCCTGGCACAGCCCCAGCTCCTCTTATGCTTCTGGGTGAACTGGCAAACTGGAGCGCACCCTCTCCGCTTGGACTGGGTTTGCATACGCACTATGGCCCGTGGTTTGCGTATCGTGCATTGGTTAAAACAACCAAACCACTGCAACTTCATAACGCGATAGAAAATAAAAACTACGAAAAAAAACACTACGCTGCCACATCACCATGCTTGCGCTGCGCATCTACTGCGTGTGTTACCGCATGCCCGGGCAACGCAGTTTCAATTAGCAACAGTTTTGATGTTAGCCGGTGCGCAAATTATCGTTTAAACGAACATTCAATTTGCAAAAACCAGTGCCATGCTCGCAATGCATGCCCTGTGGGCGTCGAGTATCGATACAGTGATGAACAACACGAATATCACATGACACATGCATTACAAGCATTGGTCAAATGGGCAAACAAATCCTAAATTTTGCCGTCACCACGCATACGTTCTCCGGGTGGGTCGTACATGGCACTGATGCTGGCTTTTGCCGGAAATACCGTACCACCCACATCAATGCCCCACTGTCGCTTATCTAACCAGGCCTGGTCAATATTATCGGTATGTTTGACATAGCCGAGTCCTACCGAGCCACCCAATGTATGACCATAGTTACCCGAAGTTAAGTAACCAATACACACATCGTCGACCATAATAGGCTCGTGATGATAAAGTATGGGTTCCGGGTCCTGAATAACAAACTGCACCAGTCTTTTATTTAAGTGTGCACCAGCTTTCTTTTGCGCAGCAATAGCATCGCGCCCTTTAAACGCAATAGCTTTGTCCATCGCACAGACAAATCCAATACCCGCTTCCAGCGGTGTATCTTCATCACCAATGTCATGTCCATAGTGCAGAAACTTTTTTTCAATACGACAGCTGTCGAGTGCATGCAACCCGGCAAGTTGCAATCCATGAGCATGCCCTGCTTTCCATAAAACGTCAAAAACAGCTGTTGCCATCTCTACTGGTGCCATAATCTCCCAACCCATCTCTCCAACAAAGGAGACACGCGATACTCGTACAGGAGCGTAACCAACTTCTGCAGTAGTGCTTTTTCCAAACGGGAAAGCTGCACTTGAGAGATCGATATTCAGAATTGGTTCAAGCATGGCCCGACTGTTCGGCCCCATCACACCTAACATTGCCCACTGATTTGTTACATCCGTTACGAAGCAATGGCAGGTAGTGTCAATGTGACGTTTTAACCAATCGAAATCTTTACCCGCATTAGCCGCAGCACCAATTGCCATGAACTCGTTTTCACCCAGACGAATTACCGTCAAATCAGCTTCTATGCCGCCTCGATCATTCAGAAAGGTGGTGTAAACCATTTTATCAACCGCAATATCGATATCGGCTGAGCAAATGTGCTGTAAGCACGCAAGCGCATCATTACCCTGCACTAAAAATTTGGTGAAAGACGACTGATCAAACAGGGCCACGGCCTCTCTTGCGCACCGGTGTTCAGCCGCTGAGTATTCAAACCAATTCTGTCGACCAAAACTGTACTGGTATTCTGGCGTCACACCTTCAGGTGCAAACCAGTTAGGACGTTCCCAACCTGCAGTTTGCCCAAAGCACGCATTGTGCTCTGTCAATCGCTGATGAATCGGTGAGAGCCGAACGTTTCTGGCGCTCTCAAATTGTAAAAACGGGTAATGGTTCGCATACAGTAGTCCGAGCGACTCCTGCACCCGTTGTTCAATAAACTGCTGCGTTCCCATAAACGGGAACATTCGTCGAATATCATTGCCCCATAAATCCAGCGGCGGCAGACCATCGTTCATCCATTCGGCACACACTTTTCCCAATCCGCCTGAGCTCTGGATACCAACCGAGTTTAATCCGGCTGCAACAAAGTAACCCTGCACTTCAGGCACCTGCCCTACATGAAACTGATCATCAGGTGTAAAAGATTCCGGCCCACAAAAAAACTGACGCCAGCCCATATCACCAAGCATGGGCACCCGTTCCATAGCATCTTCCAGGACTGGCATGAGTTGCTCTTCCATGTGGCCTGGCAGTTCATCAAAACAAAAATCGTCTGCGATTCCTTGTTGTCCCCAGGCACGCGCATTTTTTTCAAATGCCCCCACCAATAAACCACCGGCATCTTCCTTTATGTAGACGCACTTATCGTGATCACGCAAAACCGGTAAGTCAGGCTTGATGCTTTCGTGTTTTTCGGTGATTGCGTAGTAGTGTTCACATGCGTGTAACGGAATATTGATATTATTGCGCCGACCCAACTCACGAGCCCACATACCACCACAATTGACAACAAAATCTGTTTTGATCGTGCCATTGGCGGTAACCACAGCTTTGACTTTTCCGTTTTCGATCAGTACATCTTCAACCAGTACATTTTCCAGACACTGGGCACCACGTTGTCTTGCACCCTTGATAAAGGCTGTGGTTATTTCTATAGGATTACCTTTTCCGTCGTGCTCTACAAAGGTGCCGCCAATCAAATCATCGGTTTTTACCAATGGAAAAAGGTTACCAATTTCTTCAGCCGTAACCAGATCAACCTTTGTTACGCCAAATGCATTGTTCATTGAACCCACCCTGCGCAGTTCTTCCCATCGATCTGCAGTGTGGGCAATACTCAAACTGCCAACTTGACGAAAACCGGTAGACTGCCCGGTTTCCTGCTCAAGTTCATGCAACAAATTCATGGAGTATTCCGTAAGACGCGCGTGGCTTTCGTTGGCGCGTACCGTACCAATCAAACCTGCAGCATGCCAAGTGGTTCCACAGGCAAATTGCTTGCGCTCCAGAAGCACCACATCTTGCCAACCTAGCTTAGCCAGATGATACGCAACACTGGCACCAGTAACGCCACCGCCAATAATTACTGCACTTGCGCGCGTTGGAAATGCATCCGACATAGATTAGAACTCCAAATTAAAACCACTTTAGAAACGATTACACACAATGACTAAAAACAACGATTAGAAAAATGGTCATAAAACTCTCTTACCAATAGATGTTTATAAAAACATGGCTACGAAAAACGGCAACTTAAAATGAACACCTAATAACAACGACTAAATCCGAATCGTTATTAAGGAAACAATTATCGAGTAATATAATCTTTCTGAATATCTGAATAATAGTTGGCCTATTCAGCCTGTGCTGAACTCATCTGTTGTATCAAAAAAATCACCTTAATAAAAGATCAGAGCGGTTAATTGACTGGTGCCAGCTTATTCCGGATATTGTGCCAGATAGTGGTAAAACTCGATGCGAACGCTTCGGGACTTTTGCAAAGCCAGTGCTCAAGTTCAGCATGAGTGACCCACTTGCCATCATCGATCTCACTGGCTTCCAGTGTTATCGGGTCGTCAGACGAGACAGTGTAAATACGAACAAATTCGAAACCGTTGATTGGTGTTGGTGGCAACCGGCCAATCTCTATTAGCCTGTCGACCGTTACGACCACACCTAACTCCTCTTCCAGCTCACGTACAGCACATGCTTCGTAGCTCTCTCCGGCATCCACATGACCAGCAGCACTGGTGTCCCACAGACCCGGATTGGTGTCTTTGGTTTTGGAGCGCAATTGCATAAAAATCTGGTGCGCTGAATTGGTCAGCATGATATGCGTGGCACGATGCATCAGGCGCTTGCGGTGCGCATCAGAGCGGGTGGCCTGACCCACAACCTGGTCAGCATCATTTACTATATCGAGCATCTCGTCCATCATCTCATCCATAACCACAGCCTAACTGTCACCTGCCAAAAAAGCCATACAGTGAATTTTACGATTACAATAAGCCGGATGATGGCATAAAGCCGTCGATAAACAACCAGCAGGAGCTATATAGTGCGGGTTTGGCTCGAACGACGATCAAGCAGCAATAGCGACCATCAGCGCGACTTCAACAGCACGCGCTCTGACTCTGAATACCAGCGCGACCGCGCCAGAATCATTCATTGCGCATCCTTTCGTAGCCTGCAATCCAAAACCCAGGTTCTGGGCCTGGGTGAAAGCGATTTTTATCGAACACGGTTAACTCATTCACTTGAAGTGGCTCAGATTGGCTCGGGCATATGTGAGCGACTACGCGATCAGCCCGAGTATAAAGCTCACCATACGCACATTCCATCGTTTAGTTTGATCGAAGCGATTTGTCTGGCGCACGATATTGGCCACCCGCCATTTGGTCACGGTGGAGAGGTAGCCATGAACACAATGATGAGAGATCATGGTGGGTTTGAAGGCAATGGCCAAACACTTCGCATCATTGCGCGACTTGGCGAATTTTCAGCAAATTGTGGCCTGGATTTAACCCGACGAACGATGCTTGGTACTATCAAATACCCTGCTTTCTATTCAGCAACAGCGCGCTACAACAAACCCGAACATGAAATAGAGCCGTTAACGCAGTCCGACTATTTAAATATTGACCAATGGTCGCCCCCCAAATGCATTTACGATACTGAAGCTGATGTGCTTGATTGGTTGCTGGAGCCTTTCAGCAATGCTGATAGAGATCTGTTTTCGTCGTTAACGAACCCAGAGAAGGGCCACAGGCGCACGCAATTCAAACCCTTTGATACCAGCATCATGGAACTGGCAGATGACATAGCTTACGGTGTGCACGACCTTGAAGATGCATTGGAACTGAGCCTGGTCAATCAGGATTCCTGGATGGAATCTGTTGCATCCGTCATCGAGAAGATGGATGACAACCCTATTAAATCATCACTCGATGATTACAACCGCTTGCTATTCAGTCAATCAGCGAATGATCGTAAACATGCCATAAGCAAATTGGTCGGCTATTTTATTCCGCAGATTAAACTGATTGAATTGAATCAATTTGAAGACCCAATGCTAGACCTGCAAGCGAAAATGGAACCCGAGGCTTACGACATTCTGGTGCTGATAAAAAAATTCGTGATGAAACAAGTTATTTTGCGTCCCGAACTACAGCTGCTGCAATACAAAGGACAACAGGTCATGGTCAAACTGTTCAGTATATTCGCCGCTAATCCTGAACGTCTGTTACCAGAGAGTGTATTCAAAAACTACCAACGAGAAGGCCACAGGGCAATTGCTGACTATCTGTGCAATATGACTGATGTTTCTGCGGGCAAGTTGTATCACAAGCTGCAAAGCCCGACGTCGGGATCCATTTTCGACAGAAACTAAGCCGCACCCGTTAGTTAAGTGAGCTGGACGAATCACACTCTGGTTGTTCTACTCACAAAAAAGCCCCCGATCAAATGATCGGAGGCTTTGAAGTTTCATAAAACCGCTATTTCTACAAACCTAGTCTCGGCAAACCCAACCCAGCCAATACATAAGCAATGGCCGCGATTTGTTTTGATTGCCTATCGCTTGGAGTACTGAGTTGCCTTACGTGCTTTTCTCAGACCCACTTTCTTTCGCTCAACTTCACGAGAATCACGAGTCAACAGACCACCATCACGCAAAGCAGAACGTAATTCTTCGTCGTACGATAACAGTGCCCGCGAGATTCCAAGGCGGATTGCGCCAGCTTGTCCACTACCACCGCCACCCTTGACAGTGATATTGAAATCGAAATTGGACATCATGTCGGTGCGCTCAAGCGGCTGGCGAACAATCATGTGAGCAGTTTTACGACCGAAATACTCTTCGAGTGGTTTGCTGTTAACCGTGAACTGGCCGCTTCCGCTTTTCATGAATACGCGAGCGGTGGAAGATTTTCGTCGGCCTGTGCCGTAGTAGCTTTGTGCTGCCATGTGGTTAGATCTCCAGGAGCGTTGGTTGCTGAGCGGCGTGGTCGTGATTCTTGTCTGCAACTACACGTAGTTTTCGGTACATATCACGACCCAGCGCATTCTTGGGCAGCATGCCCTTGATGGCCAACTCGAGGATACGCTCAGGGTGTTTGGCTTGAAGTTTCTCAAAGCTGATCGATTTAAGATTACCAATGTAGCCAGTATGGTGATGGTACATCTTCTTTTGCGCTTTATTTCCAGTGACTTCCACCTTCGCTGCGTTGATGATGACGATATAGTCGCCTGTATCAACATGCGGAGTATAGGTAACTTTGTGCTTGCCGCGCAGACGATGAGCAGCCGCTGTGGCTACGTTGCCAAGCGTTTTGCCCTCTGCATCGATAACGAACCATTCTCGTTTGACTTCGGCAGGCTTTGCGCTGATGGTGGTATTGTTCACTTCTGTGGCCTCATTATGCCTAGGGAGTTCTGCCACGGGCGTTGTGCGACGGGCGTTTGCTCGAAATTGAGCCTAGCCCGCCATTGTAGAGGACATTGATGCAGGACTCAAGTATCCAATGCGAGTTAATCGAGACAATTTCGGGTAAATAGGCGGCATTGCATGTACGGCTGCCAAAGACCGCTAAAACCAATCTGAGCGACGGTGTGCGAAAGAACCAGCGCGGCCCGGAGGCCGCGGCTGGAAACCACCTTAATAGGAGGGAGGAGAAAAACTATGCTTTCGCCACCGAGAAGCTGCAATCGGCGGGCCAGCTATGATCTGGCTGGCATATTCCAAAAACAAATAACCGTCAAAAAAATTTGCTCGCTAATGTTAGCTGGCTTCAATCAACCGCCAAACAAGCGGGTTTCAGCCGCTCGGACCAACGATAATTAGCTGACAATCAATTGTTGTTATTCTTGAACCAGCTCACTTTTTGTCGGCGTGTGCTCGTTCCACCACAAGCCAGTGTCGAACCAATTTCAAACTCGTTAATGGATGTATTCCGACGAGTTACTGACACAAGCATAGACACGCTCAATTGAACTAAGTTGCAGGCAAAGTCTCATGAGTCACGGTTATGGTGGCCGTTTTTTCTAACATTTTGCTGGCAGAGCAGTATTTTTCAGCCGACAAAGAAACGGCACGGGCAACCTGCTTCTCGCTCAAGTCGTGCCCATAAACCTTGAAATGGGCATTTATTTCAGTAAAAACGGCTGGAGCCTCTTCGGCGCGCGCCGCTTTTAGCTCAATTTCGCAGTCTGTCACGGCTTGGCGAGACTTTTGCAATATCAACATCACATCGAATGCAGTGCAGCCGCCAAGGCCCATAAGCAACATTTCCATGGGTCGGACGCCAAGGTTGCGCCCTCCATGTTCTGGAGAGCCATCCATGACTACTGAGTGACCACTGCCGGATTCAGCGACAAAGGTCATATGATCCAACCATTTAACACGAGATTGCACAGTAAATTACCTATGGTGAACAGTGATGTTTGCGGGACGGTGCCTATTTTACTGAAGTTCTCAAACAAACGGCCGATCAATGTTTGACGGTATAAGAAATAGCTCGGTCAGCTGTGACCTTGCGCAAACATTGAGTACGGAGAGAGACTGGATATGCTAGCGCCTCGTATAGCTCCACCACCGGTAGAGTGGATGGATATTTTTCTGCGGAGCAGTCATCGACGACAGTATCCGGCCAAAACCACGATTATCCATCATGGTGATGTGCCTGAAACACTGTATTACATCGTGGAAGGCTCTGTAAGTGTTGTCATTGAAGACGATGACGGTCGCGAGATTGTTCTTGCTTATTTAAGTGCAGGCGATTTCTTTGGCGAAATGGGGTTGTTCGAAGAAGACAGTCAACGCAGTGCATGGGTTGTGGCTCGTGTTAAGTGTGAGCTGGCTGAAATGAACTACGATCAGTTTCGTCGATTAGCCACAGAACAACCCGAACTGCTTTATTCTCTGACCACACAGATGGCTGCGCGTTTGCGCAAGACCAGCGTAAAAGTGCGTGATCTGGCATTCCTGGATGTAACAGGACGCGTTGCTTCAACGCTGCTTGATCTGGCGAAAATGCCAGATGCAATCACACACCCGGACGGTATGCAGATTCGTATCACGCGTCAGGAAATAGCCAGAATTGTAGGATGTTCTCGCGAAATGGTAGGCCGAGTTCTAAAGGAACTTGAAGATCGTGGTCTCATCCATGCACGTGGCAAAACCATGGTTATCTACGGCACCCGCTAGCCCCAACTCAGACAAACAACTCAGAAAACCAAATCAATCAAATCGGGGCAGCCCGCCCCGGTTTGCGAAACCACTCTACTCCACTCGCTAGGCCTCGCTAAGCCTCACTGAACATCGCCGCTAACGCTTCACCCGGATCAGGTGCACGCATAAACGCTTCCCCAACTAAAAATGAATTCACCTGATGTTCCCGCATCAATGCCACATCGTTCCTGGTCAGAATTCCGCTTTCTGTAACAACCATGGTGTCTGTGGCTACGTCGGCCAACAACTCCACTGTGGTGTTAAGCGAAACCTCAAACGTTCGCAAGTTGCGGTTGTTTATACCCAACAGCATGGGTGATAACCGCTGCGCTCTGTCAAGCTCTGCTCGATCATGCACTTCAACCAACACATCCATCCCCAGGCCAACAGCCTGTTCGTACAGATCTTTCAATTGAGTATCATTTAGCGCTGCCACAATCAGTAAAATACAATCGCTGCCGATCGCACGTGCTTCGCTGACCTGATAGGGATCAATGATAAAGTCTTTGCGAATAACCGGTAAATCACAAGCCGCACGTGCAGTCTGCAGCGCAGCTTCACTGCCTTGAAAAAAATCAGCATCGGTTAACACCGATAAACAGGCAGCACCTCCAGCCTGATAACTTGCAGCAATTTCTCCAGGGTGAAAATCTTCACGCAGTACACCTTTACTGGGGCTGGCCTTTTTTACTTCGGCAATAACTGCCGCGCGACCTTGCGACACAGTGCTTTGCATTGCTTCAACAAAGCCACGAGGCTTAGTTTGTTGTTCACTTGAGGCCAATAAATCCTGCTCGCCCACACGCTTCGAGCGCGCCGCTATCTCTTCTGTTTTTCTGTGCAGAATCTTGACTAAGATATCCGGCACATCCGCAGGCATACTCATACTTTTAACTTTTGCGTTAGCACAACCAGTTCTTCAAGTTTTTTAAGCGCAGCACCACTGGCCAAGGTTGCAGCTGCCTCCTCAACCCCTTGTTCAATAGAATTAGCAACACCACCAACATACAAGGCTGCACCGGCATTCATTACCACAATGTCTCGGGCGGCACCCGCCTTGTTTGCCAATACAGAATGAATCATCGCCAGGCTTTGTTCGGGTCCATCTACCACAATTGAATCTATGGGTTGTTCTTGCAGGCCGAACGAATCCGGGGAAATTTCATACTCGGTGACTTGCCCGTTTTTTAGCTCCGCCACCTGCGTTTTCCCACTTAAACTGATCTCATCCATAGCGCCATTACCATGCACCACCAACACATGCTCGCTGCCAAGCTTGTTGAGCACATCAGCAAAGGGTTTAACCCAGGCCTTGTCATACACACCAAGCAATTGTCTACGCGTGCCGGCCGGATTGGTCAATGGGCCAAGTAAATTAAAAATGGTTCGAACTCCCATCTCTTTGCGTGGACCTATGGCGTGCTTCATCGCACTGTGATGCTTCGGCGCAAACATAAAGCCCAAACCAACGTCATTAACACAGCGGGCAACCTGATTTGCGTCTAATTCGATATTCACACCAGCAGCTTCAAGCAAATCGGCGGCACCTGATTTGCTCGATACCGACCGGTTACCATGTTTAGCGACCTTTACTCCGGCAGCCGCAGCCACCAGAGCACAACAGGTTGAAATATTAAACGTACTGGTTGAATCACCACCGGTTCCTACAATATCTATTGCCTCATCATCCACTTCTACGTTTGTTGCTAACGCTCGCATGACTTTCGCTGCACCTGCCACCTCATCCACACTTTCACCTTTCATATGAAGTGCGGCCAGCAAAGCACCAATTTGAGCAGGGGTGGCCGCACCCGTCATGACTTGTTGCATGACATCGCCCATATCATCCATCGACAAAGAGTGTTTGCTTAACAACTGCGCAAGTGCTTCTTGAATATTCATGTTATCAGTCCCGCGATAAGTAAAAAGTTCTTCATCAAATCGTGCCCATGCTCGCTACTGATGGATTCGGGATGAAATTGCACACCCTCGGTCATCTCTGTGCGATGCCGCACGCCCATCACTTCTTCCATGTTGCCTGCATCATCTAAGGTCCACGCTGTTACTGCTAAACACGATGGTACAGTTTCTGGTGAGATAACCAGTGAATGATAGCGCGTGGCTGTAAACGGACTGGGCAAATTCGAAAATACACCTTCGCCGTTATGATGAATTTGCGAGAGTTTGCCATGCATGATTTGTTTTGCATGAGTGATGGTACCGCCGTAGTGCTGACCAATACTCTGATGGCCCAGACACACCCCCAAGATTGGTAGTTTGCCGGAGAAAGCCGCCAGCGTATCCAGCGTTATGCCTGCAGAGTCCGGATTACCCGGACCGGGAGACAACAACATGCCTTTAATGGAATCGTTTTTCAGTTGTTCGATACTGACTTGATCGTTGCGATATACCTTAACCTGTGAGCCAAGTTCTCGAAGGTATTGCACCAGGTTATAAGTGAAAGAATCATAGTTGTCGATAACGGCTAACATGCTCATATGCGGGCCTCCGGGTTCGATGCTTGTACCCGCGCACGTGATGCGTCAACTCGCTCTTGATCGGTCATCAGAAAGTCTGGCTTTTCATTCAAACCGGCTTCAGCCATTGCAACCGCACGAATAATGGCTCGCGCTTTACTCATGGTTTCATCCCATTCGGACTGCGGGTCTGAATCGTAAACTATCCCGGCTCCGGCCTGCACATGTAGCTCGCCATTTTGAACCACCGCTGTACGAATCGCGATAGCGGTATCCATGTTACCGTTCCACGATAAATATCCAACGGCACCGGAATAAATGCCACGTTTAACCACTTCCAGTTCTTGCAATATTTCCAATGCCCGCACTTTCGGCGCACCCGATAGCGTTCCTGCCGGAAAGCTCGCGCGCAACACATCAACCGGACTCATCCCATCATTCAGCTGTCCAACAACGTTCGACACAATGTGCATCACATGTGAATATCGCTCGATGCTGAATTTGTCTGTCACTTTTACGCTACCGGTTTTAGCGATGCGACCAATATCATTTCGGCCCAAATCGATCAGCATAAGGTGCTCAGCTAGTTCCTTAGGGTCAGCCAGCAAACTTTTCTCATGGGCCAAATCCTGCTCTTCATTCGCACCGCGCGGCCGCGTACCTGCCAACGGTCGTACAGTGACCTCACCATCTTCAAGGCGGACCAGAATTTCAGGTGAAGCACCCACTACCTGGTGATCGCCAAGATTCAGATAAAACATATAAGGTGATGGATTCAGGATTCGCAGTGCACGATACAAATCCAGTGATGGTGCTTTAAAAGGAACGCTCATCCTTTGTGACAGAACTACTTGCATACACTCGCCGTCTTTTATGTACTGGCGAATTTTTTGCACAGCCGCTTTGTAGCCACTTTCTGTGAATCCGCTCTTGAAATCTGATTCACTGACCCGATTCGGGCTTAATGGCTCTTGCATCGCAGGCATTGGTGTATGCAACATGGCGTGCAGCTTATTAAGACGCCTAACACCCCTTTCATATGCATCCGGCTGTGCAGGGTTGGCCAATACCAATAATGTGAGCTTGCCACTTAAGTTGTCGAACACCACCAATTCATTGGCTTCCATCAACAAAATATCAGGATTACCTAATGGGTCCGGATGCAGGTTAGGACCTAATCGCGGTTCGATCAATCGTACCGTGTCATAACCAAAGTACCCAACCAGACCACCTGTTACACGAGGTAAACCGTCGATGTCTGGCAACTTGAATTGTTGTTGGTACTCGTCAATCCAACTTAACGGATCGGCATGGTCAAACACTTCGCCACGGACACCGTCGTGTTCAATACTGATTTTGTGGGCGTGAATGCGAATGATGGTGGAACACGGAAGTCCAATAATGGAGTAACGACCCCACTTCTCACCGCCCTGCACTGATTCGAATAGAAACGAATAAGGCTGATTGGCAAGCTTTACGAATGTGGACAAGGGGTTTTCGAAGTCTGCGACAACTTCACTGAACAACGGTATTCGGGTGTAACCAAGCGCAGCTAAGCGCGCAAATTCATTGGGTGTCATGATTGGGTCCTGACAGTTAATCAATACAAAATACGAGTGACCAGGGGCTTTCTGGCCGAGTTCGTCGGGCCGGTCTTCAGTTAGTGACGAGAAGCCAAAAACGACCAGCGGCAAGCTAGAATCGCCAACGCCCGAAATTTTGAATTGTTACTATGTTCATCAGGTTCTGCCCAGAGGGGTACATCAGGTTCAGCCCAAAAGGTTGTTTACAAAAAAGCAACACTCGCACGATTGAACGCGCCAAGGGTGCCTACTATCCCAATATGCTCAAGCATCGTCAAGTGAAAATGATGGGTTGTTGCTGATATACGCTATTTTTACGGAATTGGTTAACTCTTTGGCCAGGTTCGGTATCATTGGTGCACCTGAGAATACGTGATTCAACGCCTGAGTTTTTGCCATGACAGTTATCAAGCAAGACGATCTAATCAACAGCATGACCGATGCGCTGCAGTTCATCTCCTACTACCACCCCAAAGACTATATCGATGCAGTTCATGCGGCATGGCAACGCGAAGAGTCAACGGCTGCCAAAGACGCCATGTCGCAAATTTTAATCAATTCACGCATGTGTGCCGAAGGGCGGCGCCCGATCTGTCAGGATACCGGCATCGTCACCATATTTATGCGAGTGGGAATGAACGTCCAGTGGGAAAGCACCATGGATTTACACAGCATGATCAACGAAGGGGTTCGACGCGCCTACCTTATGCCAGACAATAAACTGCGTGCCTCTATTCTTGATGATCCTGCCGGTGTCCGTAAAAATACCGGCGATAACACACCGGCAGTGGTTCATATCGATATCGTTGAAGGCGACAAGGTTCATGTAGACGTTGCTGCCAAAGGTGGCGGTTCTGAAAACAAATCCAAACTTGCCATGTTAAATCCGAGCGATAGCATTGCTGACTGGGTGGTGAAAACGGTTCCAACAATGGGCGCCGGCTGGTGTCCACCTGGCATGCTTGGCATCGGCATCGGTGGTACAGCCGAAAAAGCCTGCGTACTAGCCAAAGAATCGCTGATGGATGCGGTCGATATTCAGGAATTAAAAGATCGTGGTCCGAAAAATCGTATTGATGAGCTGCGTCTGGAGATCTTCGAGCGTGTCAATGCGCTGGGCATAGGCGCTCAGGGCCTGGGAGGACTGACAACGGTAGTCGATGTAAAAATTAAAGACTACCCAACCCATGCGGCCTCCTTACCCATTGCCATGATTCCGAACTGTGCTGCTACCCGGCACACACACTTCGTACTCGATGGCAGCGGTGCCTATGAACAGACACCACCTAAACTTACCGATTGGCCGTCCATAACCTGGGAAGCGGGTGCGCAAACCAAACGGGTCAATCTGGATACCGTTACACCCGAAGAGGTTGCTACCTGGAAGTCGGGCGAAACATTATTGTTAAGTGGAAAAATGCTGACCGGACGGGATGCTGCTCACAAGCGCATCCAAACCTTACTGACCAACGGAGAAGGCTTACCCGATGGCGTGGATTTTAATAACCGCTTTATATATTACGTTGGTCCAGTTGATGCTGTGCGAGATGAAGCTGTCGGCCCTGCTGGTCCGACCACATCGACTCGCATGGATAAATTCACTGAAATGATGCTGGCCGATGCTGGGCTGTTGGGCATGATCGGCAAAGCCGAGCGCGGACCTACAGCCATAGAGGCAATCAAGAAACATTCTGCTGTGTATCTTATGGCCGTTGGCGGCGCTGCATATCTTGTCTCCAAAGCCATAAAAGCGGCACGAGTGGTGGCCTTTGAAGAGCTGGGAATGGAGGCAATCCATGAATTCGAGGTCGAAGATATGCCGGTCACAGTGGCTGTGGACTCAGAGGGTGACTCGGTGCATAAAAGCGGACCCGCCCTGTGGCGCGGCAAGATCGAAAGCGGTGAAGTGAAACCTGTTTATTTCGTATAATTGCATTAGCGCTTTGTTTTAGTCGATTTGACCTAAACTTAATCGGTAACACAGCATTGTAAGACGGGCGAGCGTGATGCTCAAATCTATTCTCAGCCCATAAAACCAACAACAGGAAAACCCGCGCATGCGAAAGCTCGCTCACACCATTAAACGCCGAGGCATCATCGGTATTATGATGCTTATCTCGCTTGGCATTGCGGGCTGTGCAACGTCAGATGGCGCATACAATGCTGGCTCAGTCAGAAATGCCGGCAGCAAAGTAAGCGTATGCAAGAGTGGCGATACGCTGGTCAACTCATCAACGCAGTGCCTGCAAGACAGTGCGGCCTGTTACGAGCTAACCAACGGTAAATGGTGCACTGGTGAACGCGGCAATACATGCCCGGCAGGTTCTGCGCAAATCCCAGATGGGGGGCAATGTCCTAATGGCACTCGTTGCATTGACTTTGGCGAAGGCCTCAAGTGTGCTATCCAGGTTCGCTAACGCTCACTGACGCTCGCTAAAGCTTCAGGCACGGTTCGCCGATGTGTCTGGCTATTGACTCCCCTGTGTACGTCGTTAGTGTTCTTTTCCAATGCACTGCACCAATGCACTGCACTGCACCAATGTACGGCGCCAATGTACGGCGCCAATGAGTGCCGGCGAGCAACTCAGCTCTGAGCAATTGCGTTTCTAAATGCTTTGATTACCGAATCATACCGATTCGGATCAGTTTGTTCTGCAGCATTAAAAATAGCTGAACCTGCTACAAACGTGTCTGCCCCGGCTGCGGCTATGTCGGCAATATTATCGACCTTCACCCCACCATCAACTTCGAGCCGAATGTCTTTGCCTGATGCATCGATAAGCTGTCTGACGATACGAAGTTTGTCTAAGGTGTGCGGTATAAACGCTTGCCCGCCAAAACCCGGATTGACTGACATTAACAGCACCATATCGATTTTATCAATCACATGATCCAGTACATGTAGTGGGGTTGCCGGATTAAACACCAAACCACTTTGCAATCCTGCATCACGAATCAGTTGCAAAGAACGATCAATATGCTCGGAAGCTTCGGGATGGAACGTAATGGAACTGGCACCAGCATTGGCAAAATCACCGATTAGCTGATCAACAGGCGACACCATCAAATGCACATCAATGGGCGCGACAATACCGTGTGACCTCAAGGCATCACATACCAGAGGACCAATGGTTAAATTCGGAACGTAATGGTTATCCATTACATCGAAATGTACCCAATCGGCCCCTGAATCGAGTACTTGGGTAACCTCTTCACCCAGACGCGCAAAGTCGGCTGAAAGAATGGATGGCGCAATAATTGGTGCTTGCATGGACGTGGCTGGCTCAGAAATATAACTGCGTCACTTTAGCGGTTTTATAGCTCCTACGCGACCTGCAAAAAATGCGTTGCACGCCGCTACCCACTTATCACCCATGCATTTTAGTTGATAAATGGCTCAAGCCAGCACCAATCATCGAGCATCGTCACCCATTTTCAGGCTCGACACACCCGCTACCCTGGATTTACAAGCGATCGAGGATGCCGCTGCAACTCCACATCGCGGTGCCTGGCGGTACATTGCATCCATTTTGGAGAGTGCACATCAGCGACACAGCCAGCAGGTTTTAATAGAATCCGACGCAACCCTTTGGCGGTTGCGTTATCGGCGTGTTGATGGATATGACGAGCATTTAGTCGAAGATCCGAGCCTACTCATCTGGGCCGTCGACGCACTGCAAATTGAACTTTGGGGAGGCGAATATCACCTTAAAACCAATCGATGTGCTCAATTTGTGTGGTCGGGTAAATCTGTAGATCGGTTAGTGACGCTTAATGTGTTGAGAACGATCAATGGGGATACGTTGCATTTCGATCTGGAACACCTGCGATCAATTCCACCACAACTGGAAGAATTTGGATTCACTGCTGCCCAGCTGCTGGAACTGCGATTACGCCTTGACGAGCGACACGGCATGATCATGTTGACAAGCCCAGAGCCTGAGATGCTCAACGACCTGTTACTGGCCATCAACCAGGAACTGATCTGCCCTGATCGCAAGCTGCTTTCTATACACGATCGTCATCGCTACAGCGTGCCCAGAACCATGCAAATTGACTTGCCATCAAGCGATGATGTAGCGCGCAATGACCTTTGGCAAGGTGCACTCGAAACTCATTACGATACCTTGTTGATTCGTGCGGCAGTACCATTGCGGTTTCATCAACAGATTGCCAATAACTGTGATCAAGGTGCTTTGGCAATTCAGGCATTAACAATAGCTCGTGAGGCAGATTTTATTCATTTGCTCAACACAAGCGTTGCTCGACAAGCGCCATTGCATCAAGCCGTAACCACTGTTATCAGCCACTACCCTGTTCGCAGTATTTGTTCACAGTGCAGTGAGCAGGCCATACTGAATGAGGATGAGCAAAACTGGCTGGAACAACTGCGAACACCATTAACAGAAAACGTGGTTGGCTGGTTAGCTGACGGCAACAGGGAACAATTTAAAACTGCAAAGGGCTGCGAGGCCTGTGCCGATACCGGCGAAGGTGCACCACTGGCGGTATTCGATATCGTCCATCGAGATGAGTCTGACTATCAGTTTCCCAATATCGGGTCGATCACTTCAATGGGTGATGAGCAAATCAACTACCTGCAACGACAGTTGATGGACCTGGCTAAAACAGGCAGCATCACATTAAATGAAGTGATACGTGTACTGTCAGCCTCTTAGCGTGGCAGTGCTGTTTTAGCAGTGCAGTGTTTGAATACGGCTTTGATAGGATCAAGTGCAGCTTGTGTGCAGTAACTCTATGACGCTTCTTCGCCGCTTCTTCGCCGCTTCTATAACGCGGCCAGGTCGCTTCTACGCCGCTTCTACGCCGCTTTTGAATCCTCCGAACTTTCATCGCCTGACGGGTTCATGTCCAGTCCTGCGACAATACGCAGGGTTGGTTTTGTCGCTGGTGTATCAATACGTTCTTCGATATACGTGTGTTCGGCCAGCAATTTATCAGACCAGACTAACCCTGATGCAGAGTTCCTGTCCATAAGCGTATACATGTTGCCGTTTAACTGATTTTCTGTAACAAGGTAATTACGCAAATGGTGAAACATATCTCGATCAACCTCACCGGGGTTTCGCCAAAACGCTTTAAGTGATGATTGATGCGTAATTCCAGTTAAATTGTATATGGCTTTACCCAAGGTTTTGACCGGTGTGCCATGAAACAACGATGACATGCCAACCGTACTGTTAATAACTACTGTACCCTGAGCATGCTTCAATAAGGTAGGTAAACACAAATCGTGAACATAGAGCACTCTACCCTGTAAACCAAGCTCACTCACCAGATTATTAAAAAGTTTACTGTAATCAGTATAACCACGATCAAGCGGGTGATGCTTGAATACAATGGCCTTATTACTCGGTGCATGCTTTGCAAAAGATGTCAGTACATCGCCAATAAAATGCTCAATCGAGTTATAGTTTGAATGAACAACTACTTGCATATCGCAATGCACTTGCAAAGGACAAACGAAATAGTTTCCCTCAAACTCTGGCAACAAATTATTAAGCACGCGGCGTTCTTTGCGCGCAAAGCGTAATTTGCGAATACCTGAAACTATCCAGTGATAGCCCTCAGACAGAAGCCGAAAATCGCGATGATGCTGATAACCTGGGAACAGACTCCGACGAAACTTGCTGGCCCAGTAATAAACGATTGCATAAATCGCAACGAGTGGAAATATGTTAATAGAAAACGTTCTTTCCTCTTTTCTTGTCTGCACAACTTTCGGTAAAGCAAAACTTTTTTTCACCATAGCCGAATGACCGTTTACACCGTTTTCCTCCAACGTAATGAAGTTTGGCCTGATATAACCTTCTTCGAATACAAACACCCGTACGTTATTACGTTCGGCTACTTCTCGCGCAACACGATGATAAACCCGGCAATCCCCAAACAGGTAAACACGACCAATATTTTTGTTGATCAGAAGACGTTCCAGAAAGGCGTCCCAATGCTCTAGTTCGCCAGAATAGTCAATGGCGCCAGGCTGGGAATAGAAAAACTTATCGCCACCGTTTAAATTAACCTTGTGAACATTGAATCCACGACTAACCAAATCTTCTGCCAGTCGGGAAAAAAATGGTCCAATAGGCCCTTGTAATAGCAACACATCAGGGCGCATACCGTAGTCCCTTGACGATATTCACCACCTTACCGACCTGCCGTGCGGACCAACCGCTGGTTTTACTCTTGTTCATTGCTCTACGGCTTATTATTGTTCTCACCAGATCTTCTGGTGTTGTGAA
>CAYTJF010000043.1:14821-29072 GCA_964437945.1 uncultured Granulosicoccaceae bacterium | reverse complement strand
GCTACCTGCCAAGCGTGTAACAGATAAAGTTCCTAAATATACCTAGTGTTTTCTCTCTATTATCGCTTGAATGCTGCATTTCCCTACAACATACTCATTATACAACATGATGGATAACTGTAGATTTGTGTGATTAAATTGCGGAAATAGTGTTCTGCACGGCAATCTATTTGTTCCCAAACGCTACTTAATTGACAATTTTCGTGTCGTTACAAGTGGTTACTTGAAGGAACGGCTTGCAGATTGCACACTCTAACCATATATATCCGTCAAACATTAACGCACTTCTACCGTAATGCACCTGAGTGTGAAAGGAAACGATTATGATCTTTACAACCAATCGACTAGCCCGTCCGCTGCAGACGGCCATTATCGCTACGGCGATTTTGACCACTACTGCTTTAACAGCTGGATGTGCAGCCACCACACGCACAATCAATCCTGACGAAGACACCATTCACTATGACGCCAACTACGATTTTTCTGATAAAAAAGAAATCGTCGCAGCGCTAACCGATAGTCTGATAAACACGCCAAACGTGTCTCGCGAAAGCGGCAAACCCATTATTGTGACTTACGGTATTGCCAATGAAACCGCTGAGCATATCAATACAGGTGGTATCAGTGACGATATTCGCCTTTCTCTGATTAAGGCTGGTGAATACCGATTTGTTAATCGCAAACAACGCGACAACACACTCGCAGAAGCTGACTTCCAACACGCAGGCTTTGTTCCTCCAGAGCAACGTATTACAGAAGGTCGACAACTTGGTGCCAACTATATTCTAGCCGGAACACTTCGATCGATAGAAAAGAAGCAACCGCGCCAATGGCGACTGAACAAACGCAAGCTGGTTTACTACAGCTTGAATCTTGAAATGACCAACATTGAAACCGGTGAAATCAGCTGGGCAGACAATGTTGAAATCGCGCGCGAATCCTCGCAACCAATTATTGGTTGGTAGCAAACATCGTATTATCGCTTGGTAAATTGCGTGTTCACATTCACTCGCTATCGCGCGGCACTATTAAGTGCCGTGGTGCTAATGCAGGGTTGCGCCACCAGCGGCCCGCTTAGCGATGCACGTTATCAATTCTTCAGCGGTCAACCACAGGCGGCGTTAACTACTCTTGAAACCGAATCGGTTGCTAACCGTAATCGCTTATTGGCCCATCTTGATCGGGGGCTCATTGCTCATACTGCGGGCGAATACGAACAAAGCATCAACGCTTTTAAGACTGCCGCAAGCCTTGTAGATGAGTTGAACGTTATAAGTGTTCGTGAGCAATCAGCATCTTTAGTCACCAATGATTGGGTCACAGCGTATAAAGGCGAATACAGTGAACGATTGTGGATACACGCGTTTCAAATGATGAACTTCCTGATTTTGAACCAGCCAGAGAGTGCCGCAGTGGAAGCACGGCAAGCGCTACAGGTACTCGACGAACATGGAGATCACTTAAAAAACGATTGGTACACACGAGCGCTTATTGCCATTAGCTTTGAAGCAGCAGGAAAACCAGACAGTGCGCATATAGAGTATAAAAAATTACTTCTCGACACAGGGCGAGACGTTGGAATGGCCCGACGCGCCTGGATAAATGCTAAACGTCTCGGTCGTCAGCAAGATGCAGATAAATTTAAAGACCTGATCACTACCAGCGCCAGCACTGCCACTTCCAAAGGTGAACTGGTGGTGTTTGTCCAGACTGGCTCAATTCCTCAAAAAATTTCCGGTGAAATATTTATCAATCCGTCATTGTATGCATCTTTTCCAATTTACCCAGAAATTCGGCGCCCAAATGTAAACCTGTTGGTCAGTAAAGACGGTGCAGATCAAGATGCCGACATACTCAGCGTGCAGCTGGTGGACATATCGCGCGCATCCCTGGCTGCACGAGGAACGAAAATAACCGCTAAACAAGCGTTGCGAATTGCTGCAAAAAAAGGCGTCGCGGATGCAGTATCAGATGAAAACGAAGCATTAGCAGCCTTATTTACAATTGCTTTTCTGGCAAGTGAAAGAGCGGATACACGAAGTTGGGAAACACTGCCTGCGCATGTATCACTGGTGCAAATACCTTTAGAAGAAGGTACTCACTCGGTTCGATTGCAGATTCAGGATGGTTCAAATTCCCATGAAATTACTATTCCGGATGTGGAAATAACATCGGGTCGCACAGCTTATCGTTCCTATAGAGTGGGCTCTGGTGCACCTCGATCTGTGGTGCGCAGTCCGGCAACCAATGCCACCGAATCGCTGTCTTCACCTTAGCGGGCCTCTGACTAACTCCCTTGGGCTATTGATACGAATTGTCGAACCGGAGTTATACACGATTGTATTTTCGTGCTACGCTCATGGTTCGATTAACAAACGCAAAGGAGGTGATCAAATGTCTAGTGTTTTGATGACTGGCATATCGGTCCTAAGCGGGACGACAGCGGCATAAGCTTCTGTGTACAAGCTGTTGTGTTGTAGTTCTGGTTATACCTAGTAGTTCTTTGTTAAATACTAGCTATATAGTAGCCATAAGTAGTCACTAGTAGCCCACGTATTGGCAAAAAAAGGCGACTGAAATGTCAGCTGAGACACGGGCCGCCGCAAGGCGGCCTTTTTTATTCTTCTTTTATTTGTACCCAAACAACACATTCTCAACACCAACAAACTCATACGACAAACCATACACGGTAAATACAGTGACTCAGGAAGAACCGAACAAAGTAGCCGAAGTAGAACCGAAGCAACGCCCATTTGTTGATCTCATTGTCAGCATTATCATTCCGTCAATCATCTTGATGAAGCTCAGTGGTGAAGACAAGCTCGGACCCGTTGTTGCACTGATTGTGGCGCTGGCCTTTCCGATCTGTTGGGGACTCTACGAACTTATTGGCAATCGCAAACGGAACTACATTGCATTGTTGGGCATCTTCAGTGTGTTACTCACTGGCGGTATCGGTTTATTGAAAATTGATGCGCAATGGCTGGCAGTAAAAGAGGCTGCAATCCCACTTATTCTAGGCATTGGTGTATTGGTTGCCAATAAAATGGGTTTTCCGATTGTTAGAAAACTGCTATTCAATCCGAAACTGATGAACGTTGACAGGGTTGAATCGGCACTGGCAGAAAACAATAACAAACCAGAATTTGAAACGAAGCTCGATCGCGCTAATTTATTTTTTGCCGGTACATTTTTGTTCTCTGCCATTATGAATTACGTACTGGCAAAAGTGATTGTCACCAGCGAGTCTGGTTCTGCTGCTTTTAATGAAGAGCTTGGCAAGATGACTTTGCTCAGCTACCCAATGATCGCCATCCCTTCCACAATAATGATGTTAGCCATTTTCTACTTTATCTGGCGCACGGTGAATCGTTTAACCGGGTTAAAGTTGGAAGAAGTATTGGTTGGCGATGCCAATGACAAAAAAAATACTGATAAGTGAACGGTACGTTCACGTCATTGTCGATCTTTACCGTAGTTGTTTATTGTGTGCATTCACGATTCAGGCAGAGTAATAGCCAAAAAGATGGGCGTTTCTTCGCGTTGAACCAACAATGGCATCGATTGCCCTTCTGGTGCATCGGATACCAGCGACTCGAGTTGCTTTACCGACTCAACCTTGGCTCGATTAAACAACACAATGATATCTCCCGGCAAAACACCGGCTGTTGCAGCGGCACCGTTGTCTTCAACTTCAGTAACACGTACCCCATTGTCGACCCCTAAGGAAGATAACTCGCTAGCTTTTACTGGTGCAACGGTTGCACCCAAACTCAATGATCCCTGTCCTTTGGTAACGGTAGCAGACTCACGACTATTGTCGACATCACTCTGCAGTGGCTCAATGGTCACCTTGATGGTTTCACGCTTGCCTTCTCGAAGCACCTCACTTTCAACAGTATCACCGGGTTTGACCACACCGACCATTGGCCCCAGAGCACTGGAAAACGGCACGCTTTTATCATTGAAGCGAAGTATGATATCGCCTGCCAGAAAGCCTGCTTTATCAGCCGGACTACTCGGCTCCACTTCAGTGACCAGTGCACCTTCAGGTTTACTCAAACCAAACGATTCCGCCAGTGATTGATCAACATTTTGAATTCGCACACCCAACCATCCACGAGTGGCAAATCCTGTTTCGCGCAGCTGATCAGCTATAGAAACTGCGACGTTAATCGGAATAGCAAACGATAAGCCTTGATAGCCACCGGAACGAGAATATATTTGCGAGTTAACACCGATAACTTCACCAGCGGTATTAAACAACGGGCCACCAGAGTTCCCTGGGTTTACCGCAACATCTGTTTGAATGAATGGTACGTAGGTCTCATCGGGCAAACTTCGCGACAGAGCCGACACTATGCCTTGAGTTGCAGTGTGTTCAAATCCGAAAGGTGAACCAATCGCAAGAACCCATTCACCAACTCTTATATCATCCGAGTCACCGATTTTGACTACGGGCAGATCATCTGCATCGACTTTTAACAACGCCACGTCGCTTGATTTATCTGCGCCAACCAGAGTTGCCCGCAGTTCACGCCTGTCATTTAATCCGACTTTTATGTCGACTGCGCCCGCTACCACATGTGCGTTGGTTATCACATAGCCTTCTGGATCGATGATAAAGCCGCTGCCAAAGCCTGCGCCACGACGCTGTTGAGGTTCTCTATTAAACGGCCATTGTTCGAGGTAACGCCGATATTGTTCCGGCACTTGCTCTAGATCGAGACCGGGGATGCCGCTAAGACCATTTTGTTCAGATTCGGTAGTGACGGAGATTTTCACCACGGCATCGCCTTCGGTGTCTACCAGCGCACTAAAATTGGGCAAATCATCGGCAAAGGATTTCGTAACAGCAAGAATAGAGACCAATATTAACCAGACAACCGGTTTTACATATATTCTTGGGTTGCGAGCATACGACTTTTGGGTGATCGGGCGCATAGAGCGCAAATTCTGATTGGAAAATGGTTTCTTCATAGGATGTAACTCCGACGATCAGATTTAATCTTTAGTAGTCTAGATTTCGTAGGAACAGTGACAACGACACAATTTACTGTGTTCCATTACAGCTTTGTTACTAATCTAGACACTATAGCCCTAACAAATGTAGGGATATTTTTAGGGAAACTTTTAGTAATCAGGGATACTTTTAGTAATCAAGTGTTCTGCGAATCGATATAACAGTGGGGGCATTATGCGAATTTTACTAGTGGAAGACGATACAGAAGCTGCGGCTTATTTGGTCAAAGGGCTAACTGAAAGTGGACACGCAGTGGAGCACGCAGCCGATGGCGAAGCCGGCCTGCAAATGGCCGTGTCAAACGCCTATGATGCACACATCATTGACAGGATGCTGCCAAAGCGAGACGGACTGTCAATTATTGAAGAACTGCGGCGAATGGGCAATATGTCGCCCGTACTTATTTTAAGTGCGCTCGACGATGTTGATGAGCGTGTAACGGGATTGAAAGCAGGCGGCGACGACTATTTGACTAAGCCCTATTCGTTAAGTGAGTTAACCGCTCGACTCCAGGCGCTGACCCGACGGGCACAGTCCGGAGTACAAGGCACCATTTTGCATGTGGGTGACTTAACTCTAGACCTTATCAAGCACAAAGTGACCCGCTCTGGTCGCAATATTAATCTGCAGCCCAGAGAATTCCGGTTACTCGAATACCTTATGCAACACACCGGTCAGGTGGTGACTCGCAGCATGCTGCTTGAGAATGTCTGGGATTATCACTTCGATCCACAAACCAACGTTATTGATGTGCAAATCAGCCGATTACGAAGCAAGATCGATAAAGACTTCGATAATCCGTTGTTGCACACCGTTCGCGGTGCTGGATATAAACTGCAGGAAATCTCCAGTTCCGTTGAAGCGTCGTAGGTTGCCGCGTAGATTCGGGGCCATTACTACAGGATTTAACATGACAGGCAAAAAGCCGGGCCACGTGCCCGGCTTTTTTTGTGTTTACGGCTTTTTTTGTGTTTACTATGGAGCACGCTACACTGGGTGTATGCTCCATTTGCCCACTACTGCTGATTCTCGTGATTCACGATTGCCGTTGACGAGCCCGAAATGAGTACCGTTTTACCTAATCAACGTATCAAAACCGAGGCGACCAAACTTGCCTCTGCGGCAAACAAAAAGCCTGCTGCCAAACCGGTCGGTCGTGGACGGCTTTTTCGAACCTCCGCCTTTCGGCTTTCAGTCATTTATGCAAGCTTGTTTACCCTGCTTTCAACGATCTCGCTCGGGTTTATTTATTGGTCGACAAGCTCACAAATAAACGAACAAATTGATGCACGCTTACGCATTGAAACAGATTATCTTACTAATTTGTACGAGTCTGGCTCAGTGCCTGAATTACTCGAAGCTATTCAACGCCGCAATCAGATTGATACCTACGGTCGATTTTATTATCTGGAAAACAATGAAACTGCCAGTTCAAGCGAAGACACAACCGATGTCGAGATGCCGATACGGATAAAGTCCACGCAATCGCATACCACCAGAAACATGGGGGATGTAACCGACTTGCCACCTGGCAGTGCACTGGCATTTAATCCGGTACGTGTTGCAGAAACTCAGTTACAAAACGGTTTGAAGCTTACCATCGGCCATGAAATCAGCGATGAGGAAGCCTTACTTAAACATACGTTCGTGCTGGTTCTGGGCGCCACTGCAATATCGTTACTTTTCTCACTGATTGGTGCCTTCTTGATTGGCTTGCGTATGTTGCGCCGTATCGATTCGGTTAGCCGTACCGCCTCGGAGATAATGAGTGGCGACTTGTCACAGCGATTGTCGGTTACGGAACGAGACGATGAGATCGACGAAATTGCAACCAAGTTAAATCAGATGCTTAACCGCATTGAAGACCTAATGAAAAGTATGCAACAGGTTACCAACAACGTTGCCCATGATTTGCGCAGCCCATTGACGCGTTTGCGTAACCGGATGGAAGTCACTTTGCTCGAAGAACGCGACTCCGAAAGCTATCGCGAAGAAATGGAAGGCGCGATCGGTGACGCAGATAGCCTGATACAAACGTTTAATGCCATGCTCAGCATTGCCCGTCTTGAAGCCGGCATTGACGGTACGCAGTGGGCTGAATCATCGATAGGCGACTTGTTGGAAGAACTGGCAGAGCTCTATGATGCGGTAGCCGAAGATGCCGGAATGCAGTTCAGCGCCAATATCGCAGATAACCCGGTTTTCTATTGCAACCGCCACCTGATAGGCCAGGCTGTGACTAACCTGTTGGACAATGCCATAAAGTATTCACCGGTAACGGGTAAAATCTCCATAGAACTTACCGGTAATAATGATGAGTTTGAAATTGCGGTCAGTGACAACGGGCCGGGCATTCCGGCAGAAGAACGCGAACGCGTTTTTGAACGCTTTGTACGACTGGAAAACGAACGAAATTCACCCGGTAACGGCCTGGGACTGAGTCTGGTGCAAGCCGTTGTTCGCATACACAAAGCAACACTTACGCTTGACGACAACGAACCAGGATTGATTGTCAGGCTGCGCTTTACGCGTGCTTCAAGCGTACAGCCAAAAAAGAAGTCAAAAAAGAAACTGACAAGGAAGCCAAAAACAAAAGCTGCTTGATTTAACTAATGTCTAACCAATTCATCACGCCTGTGAAGCGTGTTTATGCGGCGCTGCAATAATCTAATGATGTCCTGACAATTGATGCCCTGGTTTTTATAATCGAATCTGTCGTCTCTGGCGGCCGAGTTGCACACCGTTTTGAAAGTACTTGGCGTAATTCGTACGAGGGCGCAAATCGGAATTCATTAACCATAGCCGCCAAAGCAATCGCTTCTTATCAGGGTCGTCATGATCAAGGTAAGACGAGCGAGTATGCAGCGCAACATAATTATTTAAGAACTGCATATCACCCGGTTCAAGTTCCATATCGTATCGGTTCTGATCTGCAATTTGCTCGGCCATGCGTATCGCCTGATGCCGTAGCTCACTAAGTGCCGGTGTCTCGGGCAGGTCGTGACCTTTTTTTATGTGTATTGGCCCAAATGAAACACACAATTTGCCATCCAGAAAATTGAATACGGGACTTTGATAATAGGGTTTATCACCCTTAGCATATTCACCAAGTTTCGACCAGCAGAGTGGTTGTGTTAAAGCTTCTGCGAATTCAGGGTGCGTTCGAAACAACTCATTGAACATGGCAATAGAGCTGGCTACCCTACCGCATTGTCTGTTACTGGCTGCAATCCCATGTTGGTTGTCATTCTATTGTTGCTCCCACATAGATATCACAGCGTTATTGCTATTCTCCGGATCCACCTGGCGGTGCAATCAGTTCAACCTCGTCATGCTGTATACGATAAGCCCACAGCGTTGACGAACCCGCTACAGTCGGCGCGAGCTCCAGGTTCAATTCATCACCAGTTTCAAGTTTGCCAAGCGTCTCTTTTTGCTCAGCACTTATACGCACACCTTTACTGTTTCCATCGACCGTATACCAGAGATAATACTTTGCCAGACCAATACCCGACACTTCAGAAACCGACTTAAACTGGCCCGTCCGACTTACCAGTTCTGATAATACTGGCGCACCGCTGTTCTGCGCTCGTTCACCTTTGAAGTACACGAAAAAACCGATCATTAACATCAGTACAGGCAAAGCGACCAGTACGGAGTGAATGCGATTTTTTTCGCCAGGTTTCGGTTGTGGAATATTTTGCGAGGAAGCTAGTTGCTTTTTATCAGGCCACTGACGTTGTGAGTTTTTTTCGTTTTTGCCAATGCGTCGGATAGGTGATGCATTTTTATCGGTGTGTTTATTCACTGTTTCGCGCCTGTTTTTTGCACCAACCTATGAATGAAAAGAATATTGACTCAGATCAATCATACCAACAATCCATTCAAAGCCTTGAGCTATATCAGACAAAGCTGATTTGCAAGCTGGTGTTACCCTTAATCTCTTGTAATTACTTACAAAATGCAAAACTGTTTGGCGTATCATCCGCCGGTATATCACGTATTTTGCCAATCTAATTACCCGCTCTTCTAACAAACTTTCCCATCTGCATCACGTTACTCCGAAGACACACAACCGTACTTCGGTACAGGAGTAACACCTAATGAATATCCCAGGACTAGGCCGTATCCCGAATATAGCAGACAACCTTTTGGGCCCAATTATTCCACCAGAACGGCTCATATCAGGCGCAGTTGACGCCATAAAAATTGGTGAAGCAGCCCTTGATTCGGGGTCACGACCATTATCCGAAGAAGAACGTGATATTGCTGAAGAATACTTTGGTGATTCGATCGATCTGGACCGCGTAACCATCAATGAGTCTTCAGCACTATCAGAAGCTAATCAGCATTTTCCCGGTAACAGTGGCAGTCGGCCATTTGTCGTTGGCAACACAATCAACTACCCGGATGACATCGACTTATCTGACCCCGGCGAACGTGGCACTTTCATACATGAACTGGTACATGTCTGGCAATTCCAGAATACTGAAGGAGTAAACGTCCAGATTCAGGGCGCGCAACTGGCTTCTAATCCAGAGAACTACGAAATCGACACCAGTTTGTTGAACGATGTAGAAAATTTTCCGGAGGAATTCAACATTGAACAACAGGCTGAGATTGTCAGAGGGTATTACTTGTTGCAACGAGTTGACGAGCTGGAGGCTGAGAAATTTGCCTTGTACAGTGACCCGGTAGCTGATCATTCAGAGCAAATTGAAGCTATTGATGAGGAGATTGCTCAAATCAAAAACATTGGTTTGTATGATGACTTGAACGACAACGGCATCACCACCGCAAAGTTAGAGCCGTTTATTGAAAAGATTCAAGACTACACACCGCGAGAAGGCGTAGTCGCCGAACTCAACGAAGCTGCCGATGAGTTTCTTGAATCAGGCGGCAACCCTGTTGAAATTGCTGAAGGCGGGCTTGAAGTTGGCCGTGAAGTTGGTGAAGCTGCTCTGGAAGAAACAGGCAATGCGATTGTAGATGGTGTTCAGGCAGCCGATGATTTTATCGACGACGTGAAGCGCTTCAATCCGTTTGGCTAAAGGTTACAGCAACACCGGTTCGCCTGTAAGAACAGGTGTTGCTCTGATCAATCCAGCGCTTACTCAATATTCTGCACCTGCTCACGCATCTGCTCGATAAGCACTTTTATATCAACACTGGCACCGGTAGTATCCAGATCTGCCGCTTTGGAACCGATGGTATTCGCCTCTCGATTAAATTCCTGCATCAGAAAATCCAGACGCCGACCAATTGGGCCGCTTCGCTTTATAGCCTTATCAAACTCAGACACATGTGCCGCCAGACGATCAAGTTCTTCGTCTATATCGAGCCGTTGTGCAACGAATACCAACTCTTGCTCTAATCGGTGTTCATTGTGGTCTATATTGAGCTCACTGAGTTTGGCTTTGAGCTTTTCACGTTGCCGCTCAACTACTGCCGGGCGGTGTTGTCGCAGCACATCAATATGTGAACCAACTTTCGCGCATCGCGCGCGCAACATATCAGCGGTCTTATCACCTTCACGTTCACGGGTGGCCACCAGATCATCGAGTGCGGATTCCAGACATACCATAGCTTGCCGGGTTATTTCGTCGTGCTGGTTTTTGTTCGACGACAATACACCCGGCCATTGAATAACCTGTAGCGGGTCTACACCCGCGCTTTTGGGTATCGCCTCTTGAACCTGCTTAACGGCGTCGGCCACAGCGCTCAGCACATCAGCATCTAATACAAGCTCTGCAACCGATTGCTGACTTGCTAGCAGCTTCAAAGTGGCCTCGACTTTACCCCTGCTTAGCTTTTTACCAATCTGTGCACGTACCCGTGGTTCCAGTGCTCGTAGCTCCTCGGGCATGCGCACATTTATTTCCAGGTAACGGTGATTGACCGAGCGCAGTTCCCACAACAAATCGCCAAATTCGGTTTCAACCTCATTTCTGCCAAAACCCGTCATACTTTTGAGCATGGAAAAACCCTGTATTACACTTTAAGATTGCTGTCGAATGCTGCTACACCACGCTATTGCGGGTATACTCTGGCGCCCCTGTTGAACTCTTGCACCCCCGCAGGGTAGACACAGGGACACCACTTTAAAAACAATCACTTTAATCACTGTCACTTTCAAAAAAGGACCCGCCATGCGACCCAGTGGTCGAGCACTCGATGAATTACGCAATATCGTCATAACCAGACGATACACCAAGCACGCAGCCGGATCGACTCTGATCGAGTGCGGCGATACTAAAGTCATCTGTACCGCCAGCATTGAAGAACGCACACCACCGTGGCTAAAAGGCAAAGGCAGTGGCTGGGTTACCGCGGAGTATGGCATGCTGCCAGGTGCCACAAACTCGCGCGCGCGCCGCGAAGCTGCCAGCGGTAAGCAATCGGGTCGAACACAGGAAATCCAGCGACTTATCGGACGCTCGCTAAGAGCGGCAGTAGACTTGACTGCCCTGGGCGAGCGGAGCATAACCGTTGATTGCGATGTTATTCAGGCCGATGGTGGTACCCGCACAGCCTCGATTACCGGTGCGTTCGTGGCACTGTCCGATGCCATGCAATTTTTGCTTGATAACGGCACAATCAAAAAGAATCCCATTCACGGCATGGTCGCGGCGACCTCTGTTGGTATCTACAACGGCAAAGCCGTGCTCGATCTGGACTACGCCGAAGATTCAAGCGCCGAAACCGATATGAATGTGGTCATGAACGACGCTGGCGGATTTATCGAAATTCAAGGTACGGCTGAGGGCCACGCGTTTCGCGATGATGAGCTGAGTAACATGCTGGGACTGGCAAAATCGGGCATTGCTACGTTGATTGAAAAGCAGACCAATGTGCTGAACAAGACATAAACGGGCCAAGCCAATGACAGATACTCAACCTATCGTCTTTGCCAGTAGCAATGCAGGCAAAATCCGGGAGCTCGACGAGTTACTTGCACCACTGGGTATGCAAGTGAAATCGCAGGTTGAATTGGGTGTGGAGCCGTTACCGGAAACGGCTGTCACCTTTGTGGAAAACGCCATCGTCAAAGCCCGTCATGCATCGAGCATCACAGGGCTTGCAGCCATTGCAGACGATTCTGGCCTGGAAGTAGATGCCTTGAACGGCGCACCCGGGCTCTACTCAGCACGCTTTGCTGCCATGCACAATGCCGGTAGTGGCGACAGCGATAACAATACCTTGCTACTTGAAAAGCTCAAAGATGTTGCTGATGGCGAGCGCAGTGCTCGGTTTCGTAGTGTAATGATTTTTTTACGACACGAAAACGACCCATCACCGATCATTGCCGAAGGTGTCTGGGAAGGACATATCTTACCCACAGTAATGAGTGGTGGTGGCTTTGGGTACGACCCCGTATTCTGTAATCACGATACCAACACAGCAACATCGCTTCTCGACAAGCACGAGAAGAACCGTTTGAGCCACAGAGGGCAAGCAGTGGCAAAACTGCTTGCTCGATTATCTGACGCACACAGTTCAATGGCGACATAACTAATTCCTGTGCGATCGTTTAGCGAGTTACCACCATTAGCGTTATATATTCACATTCCCTGGTGTGTCAGAAAATGTCCCTACTGTGATTTTAATTCACACGAACAAAAAGAGTCGCTACCCGAAGACGAATATGTTGATGCATTGCTAAGCGATCTGGCCGCGGAGATGCCGCGTGTTTGGGGACGCACTATCACTTCAGTGTTTATCGGCGGTGGCACACCAAGTTTGTTCAGTAGTGATGCTTTGGATAAGTTGCTCAGTGGCATTAGAGCACTGACCGCGTTGTCACCTATCATCGAAGTCACATTGGAAGCAAACCCCGGCACTTTCGAGCAAGCTAAGTTTACCGATTTCCGACAACTGGGTATTAACCGATTGTCGATTGGTGTGCAAAGTTTTAATGATCAACATTTAAAAAAACTGGGCAGAATACATGCAGGTGATGAAGCACAACGTGCAATTGAAATTGCTTATACGGCAGGCTTTGATAATGTTAATGTTGATTTGATGTTTGGCTTGCCAGAACAATCCGAATCAGAAGCGCTTAATGATGTACAAACCGCCGTAGCACTTGAGCCGACCCACATATCCTATTACGAACTAACACTTGAACCCAATACTTTGTTTGCCAAATACCCGCCCTCGCTGCCACCAGAGGATACGCGATGGAACATTCAGGACAATGCACTGAAACTATTTGCGCAACACAGCTATGAACGATACGAAATTTCAGCGTTTGCAAAACCAAACCGTCAAAGTGAACACAACGTTAACTACTGGCTGTTTGGCGACTACCTTGGCATTGGCGCAGGTGCGCACAGCAAAGTCACTTTTGCCAATACCGGGGATATTGTACGTCGATGGAAACACAAACAACCTGCTCGGTATATGCAAAGCAATCAGTCACCAGAACAAGACTTCATTGGCGGGGAGTCCGTCATTCCAGAAATCGACAGTGCATTGGAATTTATGATGAACGCACTTCGCTTGCGCGATGGGTTTGCAATTCCGCTATTTGAACAACATACAGGTATATCGCTTAATCATTGGCAAGGTGCGATAGATGCAGCGATAGAAAAAGGACTGCTTGAGCAATCGGGACTTAGGTTAAAAGCTTCACCACATGGATTCAATTTTTTAAATACCTTATTCGAATTGTTTATGCCAGATGCCATAGAAGAAAAACCAGTGCTTCGTTACCCTGTTATATCGCTGAAGTCGGAGTGAGATATTACTCAAGTCACAAAAAGTTGATACACACTAACTACACGAAAAACTCGAAAAACACGCGTCAGTGTCAAGCCAGCCGCATTTGTTTCGCCTGGTATTAAGCACATCGAAATTGAAATACTTTCACGCTGATCTGTAAAACAAATTATGTTAACGTCGAGTCTTATTCGCAACTTTCACGGAAGAGGCATGACATTTTTCACAAAACGCACTGTCTTACCACGCTCCGTTCGACTTTCAATTGGCATATCGTTACTTAGCGTCTTTGTTGTCGCCTGTAGTAGCGATGGTAACGATGATCCTGCACCGGGTACTGTGGTGATACCAATGACAAACACCACAATGGACACCACCGATATTGGCGACACCACCGATATTGGCGACACCACCGGTATTGGCGACACCACCGGTATTGGCGACACCACCGGTATTGGCGACACCACCGATATTGGCGACACCACCGGTATTGGCGGCACAACCGAT
>CAYTJF010000043.1:0-14721 GCA_964437945.1 uncultured Granulosicoccaceae bacterium | reverse complement strand
TATTGGCGACACCACCGATATTGGCGACACCACCGGTATTGGCGGCACAACCGATATTGGCGGCACAACCGGTATTGGCGGCACAACCGACATTGGCGGCACAACCGGTATTGGCGGACCGATAGGCGTCACCGGTCAACCACTTTCCTGCAACGGTACTCGCGTTTGGGGACCGATTGAAGGAGAGGGCGTTTTGTTCTATTTTGCTGAAGCTGGCGGCATGGCAGACAACGTTGCCTGTGCAGTTTTCTGGGGTGTCGAACCAAATGTAAGTTGCAGAGTTAATGTAACTGCAGAATTAGTACAAGAAATTGGTAATGTTGGCTCTGATGAAATTAATGTAGCAGCGGATGGTTCCCTAAACGTTGGGGAAGGCAACTTACCAGCTGCAGGCATCAGCCTTACCGACCTTTTACAACTTCCTAACTGTGAAGACATTGTCGAACCTGATAACACCGACGGCGGCACGGTTGACGGCGGACTAACCGGGGGAGAGATCACTGATGGTGGTGATAATTTAACTCCACTTTCCTGCAGCGGCACACGCGTTTGGGGGCCACTCGACACCGAAAATGGAGTAAGCGTTTTTGTTTCTGAAGCTAGTGGCATAGCCCTTAATGTTGACTGTGCAGTTTATTGGGGTATCGATTTAAACCAAAACTGCAAAAACAATGGATCGTTAGCGGTAGCGGTAGAGGTAGAGGTTGATGACATTAACGTTGGAGTAACAGCAGATGGATCACTCGCGCTTGTTAACTTCGACGGTGAAGTAGCAACTTTTCCAGCTGCGGGTATCAGCCTGTCTGACATTCTTGAAACACCTGACTGCCCTTAAACAATAACCACTCCAAAAGCTGCCCACCAGCGTGGCAACATCATTGCTTGCCGCGCTGGTTTTCTGCTTTTTAGTAAAGCGGTTTTATTGTCTGGGCTGTTGCATAGTCTGTAAAAATTCGGACAACACAGCCGGGTCGACTGCCGTCGGCAAATTCATACCAGCCACGCCAGGCAGTGGTTGACCATCCGGGCTAAGATTAGGCTGCTGTTCGGTCGGATTGGGCTGTTTTTGCGCTGGCGTACCCGCCATCAAATTAGCATTATTGTTGTAAGTTTTAGCGGAGGCGTTGATGCCCTTTGGTGGGGCAGAACCAAATTGTGTGTTGCCGTTCTCATCTACCCACTGGTAAACGGTGGTCTTGCTGCCTGGCAGCGCCACTGGGGACAGTGAACCCAACGAATCTCCAGCGCCCTGAATGGATGATTTGGCGCTCTGCATCGAGTTCCCAACCAGCTGTCTGATCAGGCCCGCAGGGTCACCGCCGCGCATGTACATACCATAGGACATTACTCCAGCGATAATCACCACCGGTATCGTTGCCTTAAGGAGCAATTTGAGTATCATTTTTGTTAACACAGACTCTTTCCTTAGTAAAACCAAGCTTTCCAGCCTCGTGAGCGGCTTTTTTTGGCCCGACTTTACGAAAACGCTTGCATTTTGGGCAATTCAGTCATAGTATCCGTGTCCGTTTTCACTAGTTCGGAGTCTATGAAAATGAAGCCGGAAATTCATCCAGCCTACGACCAGATCACCGTTACTTGTAGCTGCGGCAACAAGTTCACCACCGGCTCAACATCCGGAAAAGACCTCAATATCGAAGTGTGCTCCAATTGCCATCCGTTTTACACGGGCAAGCAGAAAGTACTCGATACAGCTGGCCAGGTTGACAAGTTCCGTCGTCGTTACGGCGCAAAGTAAGCACAATATCCTGTCAGCATACGGACGATGCCGACAAGCAGTACCTGAACAGGGCGCTCCTTGCGAAGCGCCCTTTTTCGTGCCTTACGGCCCGCCCACCATGGTTTTAACCCCTCTGCTCTGTAACGCCCTTGCGGTAAGGGCGCAAGGCGTCGTTAAAGCCCTGCTGCTGCTGTTGTTTATCCAACTACCCATTTCATCAATTACGCATGCTGGCTCCACGACACAGCCGTTCACAGACGATGTCATCTATCCCAGCTGCACCAGTGGGTTGGCCGCCGAGCGCGCAGTAATCGAGCGGGTCACAGACGGTGACACTGTCGTGTTGGCTGACCAACGTCGGGTACGCCTGATTGGCATCAACGCAGCAGAACTCAACGCGCGCAGCCCATTGCTGAAAGCGGCTGCGCAACAAGCTACGGAAAAGCTCAAAGCGTGGTTGCCGCATGGCGAGCCCGTTATGTTGTTCATAGGTGATGAACCCAACGATCGGCACGGTCGCGTACTGGCACACGTCATTCGTGCAAGTGATGGACTGGCCGTAGCGCAGGCAATGGTGCAAAACGGTCTGGCGGTGCAAAGTGCGGTGGCCCCTACAACACGCTGCACGATGAGTTTTGTGAAGCTGGAGAATCAAGCGATAGAGGCGAACCGAGGGCTTTGGAAAATCCGGCATATTATGAGCATTGATGCAACGGGACTGACACCTGCCAGTCGCGGGTTCAAGTTAATATCGGGTACCGTGACGAGTGTGAAAAATAAAAAGCGCTATACGCAAATTTTTCTCGATAACCAGTTACAAATAAAAGTGCGTCCAACACTGGCCAGACAGTTGTCATTACCATCACTGACAGGACAAACTGTCGAAGTGCGAGGCTGGCTTAGTCAAAAAAACAATCGGCCGTTTCTGTGGTTACAACACGCAGCCAACTTATCGCAGCCGGACCACTAAGCATGCTGTACCTGATCGATTCAAGCATTTATATTTTTCGTGGATGGCAAACACTACCATCATCCATTCTCAACACTCACGGTGAACAGGCCAACGCAGTTCAAGGATTTACAGATACCCTGGTTAAAATATTAAGTAAAAAAAATCCTGAATACATTAGCTGCGCATTCGACAAGAGTGCGCAGACCGGCGCTCGCTATAAAATCTTCCCTGAATACAAAGCCAACAGAACCCCACCCCCGCCTGAGCTAACACGACAAATCGATCGTTGTATGCAAATTGCCAGCGCTTTAGGTGTGCCTGTTTTTTCAAGCACGCAAGTGGAAGCCGACGACATTATTGGCAGCTTCTCACACCTTGCCCACAAGGTGGCGCGCCCTGTCACTATCGTCAGTGCCGACAAAGACCTGGTTCAGTTTATTGGTGAAGAGGATAACTTTTGGCACTTTAGCAAGAAGCAACAATGGAATTATCACCAACTCTGCAAACGCTTTAAAATAAGGCCGGACCAAATTGCCGACATGCTGGCGCTGTGTGGCGACAAGGTCGATAACATTCCGGGTATTCCTGGCGTGGGGCAGGCAACAGCTGCAAAACTATTGAAAAAATGGAAAACGCTGGATGGCGTAATCGAATACCACCACGCTATAAAAAACATGTCTTTTCGTGGAGCACCGCAAGTTGCACTATTGGTTGCAGAGCACGCCAGTATGATTCGATTATCACGACAGTTAACCGGGTTGATTGTTGATAGCACACTACCTGACAGCTTAGAGCAACTTAAACGCAGAACACCGAGTCACGATGATATTGTTGGGCAGCTGGAGCTTGCAGGCGTTGATACCGCACGTGCACAGCACCTGGCGCAAAGCGTGATTAAACGAACCGAAGTGAACGCCGTATCATGAGTCGCAAACAATCAGCCCGGCGACAAAACCGCACAAACAAAACCGGTAAACAAAAAACCGGAATTACACGTACATCACGCAGCAGATCACGCAACAACTCGTCGAATAAAAAATCACATCGCATCAACGCAAAGAACGGCGGGCCACCCGGCACGCCATCTGACTATCCAACTGACGACGACGCTGCAACCGTTGTTTTGTTATTCAACAAACCGTTCCAGGTTTTGTGTCAATTCACTGATCAGGATGATCGCGCAACGTTGGCTAACTACATTACTATCCCCGATTTATATTCTGCTGGCAGGCTTGATCGCGACAGTGAAGGCTTATTGTTACTGACAAACAACGGCATGTTGCAACACCGCATTGCTCACCCGGATTTCAAATTACCCAAAACCTATCTGGCACAAGTAGAAGGCACTCTGTCAGAAAAGGCGCTTAAACAGTTGTGTGAGGGAGTAAAGCTTAATGACGGTCTGAGTGCGCCTGCCACCGCCATTCGCGTCGACGAACCAGATTGGTTGTGGCCGCGTGATCCACCAATTCGATTTAGAAAAGAAGTGCCAACCAGTTGGCTGCAACTAACCATAACCGAGGGGCGTAATCGGCAAGTACGAAGGATGAGTGCAGCGGTAGGCTACCCCACATTACGACTTATCCGAACCCACATCGGTACGCATAGTGTTGTCGGATTAGCACCCGGCGAGCAGCGCGAGATCGACGCCACTTTTGGTTAAAAAGAAAATCAGTTAAAAAGTACTGCGGTAAAACGACAGCGCGAATAACTGGCAAAGCAGCTGAATAGCAAAACGCTCGAACTCAGCTACTACGCTTTACTGCATCTTTGGCAATAGCAATTAACGCATCTCGATGATCAGACGCTGGCAACACATTTAATGCATCTGATGCCTGTTGTGCATACTCCGACGCCGTCAACAAGCTATTACGAATAGCTTGCGTGCTATCAATGGCATCCAAAACACCACTCAAGAGATTCAATCCATCATCGGTTATTGCCCTGGCGACTAATTCACGTTGCGTATCTGAACCATCTCGCATGGCATAAATTAATGGCAAAGTAGTTTTACCCTCAGCCAGGTCATCTCCTACGTTCTTGCCCATTGATCCGCTATCACTTTGGTAGTCCAGCACGTCGTCAACAATCTGAAATGCGGTGCCAAGCTTGTTGCCGTATTCAGCCAATGCCATGCGTACCTCATCAGGTTGATCAGCCAGCACCGCTCCTAATTGTGTTGCAGCCTGGAACAAGCGCGCCGTTTTCGCTTCGATTACCTCAATGTATCTGGCTTCAGTCAGAGCAGGATCACGCACATTGAGTAACTGCATAACCTCACCTTCGGCGATGCGATTGGTGGTGCGAGCTAGAATATCCATGACTCGCAGGCTATTCACAGCAACCATCATTTCGAAAGAGCGCGAGTAAAGGAAGTCACCAACAAGAACAGCTGCTTCATTGCCCCAGACCGCATTCGCTGTTTCGCGCCCGCGACGCAAATCCGATGCATCGACCACATCGTCGTGTAACAGCGTGGCGGTGTGGATAAATTCAATAATAGCGGCAACAGTAATGTGCTGATTACCCGTGTAACCACAAGCACCGGCAGCTAGTAGCACCAATTGGGGCCGCAGCCGTTTACCACCACTGCCGATAATGTAAGCGGAGAGTTGGTTGATCAGTACCACATTGGAGCTCAATTGCTCTCTGATATGGTCATCGACATGCTGCATATCCGTGGCAACCAGGGTATTGCATTGGTCTATGGGCAACGGCATGGCAAAAAAACGTGTTCGGTTTGCAACATTGGAGCGTAACTATACTGAGAACTAACTGACTTGTGACATCTGGTACCGTCACTGGTTCGTGACCTGCAACCGAATGACGCAATTTTGACTCTTTCAGACGGTCACTCGCCCATTTTAGCTAGCCAGCGAAATCGCAACTTTCTACCTGTTCTGTCATTGACCAACAAGTGGCGGCGCAGTATACTAATGGGCTGTCTGTGGTCTCTACAGAGCATAGATCCTTAGATATCAAAAACCTGCATGGCACACTGGGTCATTCGCTCTGAGTAATTGCTCCGAGTAATCGCCCTGAGCAGTAATGTCTGGCCTGGTTTCCGGTTTATTGAATTGGTGATGCTAATTCATTGTATTGCAGAGCTGGATGTCAAAAGCCCTGGTGTGAACATGCAGCGCAGTAAATTTTGGAGCAGTAATAATGTACGCGGTAGTTAAAACCGGTGGTAAGCAGTATCGAGTCAGTGCCGGTGACAAATTAAAAGTTGAGTCGCTCGATGTCGACGAAGGTCAGGATGTTCAAATTGATGACGTTTTGATGATTGGCAACGGTGATGAAGTGACTGTTGGGTCACCGCTCGTGAGTAACGCGTCGGTTACGGCACGGGTTTTGGAGCACGGTAGAAACAAAAAAGTGAATATCGTTAAATTCCGACGTCGTAAGCATCATCGCAAGCAGATGGGCCATCGACAAAATTACACCTATCTTGAAATCACAAATATTAGCGCGGGCTAACGCACAGCAAAGGAACACAAACCATGGCACATAAAAAAGCAGGCGGTAGTACCCGCAACGGTCGCGATTCAGAGTCAAAACGACTCGGCGTGAAGAAATTTGGTGGCGAAGCAGTTGTTCCGGGTAATATCATTGTTCGTCAACGTGGCACACGATTCCACCCGGGCGTAAACGTTGGTATGGGCAAAGACCACACTCTGTTTGCCAAGATTGATGGCGTTGTACAGTTTCAGGAAAAAGGCGCGAAAAAGCGAAAGTTTGTCAATATTGTTGCTGAGTAAACTGATCAGAGTCAGCTGCTCATAAGCAATTACTGATAATTAACAATAAAATATTCGTCGATTGAAATATCGACGACAATGGCCCGAGTCCTCTAGCTCAAGGGCTTATATATCTCGAAATACCCGCTGTCTGCGGGTTTTTCTTTGCGTGGAATCTGAGCTACTCGGGTCCCGCCCAACCAGTTTCCACCATTTTTTGTTTTCCTTCGAAGATGATGCACTTGTCTGCGATGGATCAGCAGATCGATCAGCCCCGTTTTGCGTCTTTCGGGTCAACTCATCTTTATCAACTGCATTGCGGTTAGCTGAAGACCAGTCCCGAGCTCGGTGCATTGGAGGCTTGCTGCTGCGCAACTGAGTTTCACGTACGCGCGTAACAGACGGTTTACGTCCTGACAGCAGTCTCAGTTCTCGCACAATGAGCAACTGGCTTTCAGACCATGCTTTGCGCGGGACGCTACCGGCTACCACCAGCAACGCTTCGGCCGCTTCTCCCACATCCATACCTTCGGGCAAGGCCAGGCGCCAGGCTAGAATCAGCGAATCTCCATGCGTACCCGGTAAATCCGACGTATCACACAAAGTGTTTATCAGAATGCCGTGCACATCACATAGTGGAAACAGTGCTACTTTGGTTAAGTGTGTTGAACTATCCATGGGGCCAAGTGTGACAGGGTGATTTGCGCTAAACTCTGCCACGCCTCGCACTTCTTTTACCTGCAACTAACCATAACCAGCACCTAAAGTGAAATTTGTCGACGAAGCCAGAATTAATGTCATTGCCGGAGACGGCGGTAACGGCACCATGAGTTTTCGGCGTGAGAAATACATTCCTCGCGGTGGCCCTGATGGCGGCGACGGAGGCGACGGTGGCAGTGTGTTTTTGCGTGCCACGGACGATCTGAACACATTAATGGACTTTCGTCACAAACGGACCTACCTTGCCAAACGCGGTGAAAATGGCCGTGGTCGCAATTGTACTGGGGCCAAGGGTGATGACTGCATCATAGATGTTCCTGAAGGCACAGTGGCAACCGATCTACTGACCGGCCAGGTTATCGCTGATCTAAAAAAAGACGGTGAAGTGGTGTGCGTTGCTAAAGGCGGGTTTCATGGTTTGGGTAATGCACGATTCAAAAGCTCCACCAATCGTGCACCGCGACGCACCTCCGAGGGAACACCTGGCGAGCGGCTTGAATTACAACTCGAATTGCGCGTGCTCGCCGATGTTGGCCTGCTGGGCTTACCGAACGCCGGTAAGTCTACGTTGATCAGAAGCGTGTCCTCAGCAACACCAAAAGTGGCCGATTATCCATTTACAACACTTATTCCTAATCTGGGTGTTGCCAGCATTGAACCACATAGAAGCTTTGTTATTGCAGATATACCGGGCCTAATTGAAGGCGCAGCAGACGGTCATGGACTGGGTGTACGTTTTCTCAAACATTTAAGCCGCAATCGACTGCTACTGCATGTTATCGATATTCAACCCGTCGATAACAGTAACCCAATTGCTACGGCTAAAGGTTTGATTAACGAACTCAAACTTCACAACGAAACACTGTATGCAAAACCTCGTTGGATGGTGCTCAATAAAATTGATCTGGTGCCCGATGAAATGCTTGACGACATTTGCAATGAAATCGTCACAGGGCTTGAATGGTCGGGACCGGTTTACAGAATTTCGGCAGCCACCGGTCAGGGTACTGATACGCTTTGCTCCGACATCATGATTCAGCTGGAACAATGGCGACTAGAAGAAAAAGAAGCACGCGAGCAAGCGAGGGCAAAAGCTGCCGCCGCAACCGAGGCGGCACGCGTAGAAAGAGAAGAGCAAAGAGCATTGCATGAAGCGCAAACCCTGAGCGCTGCCAACAACGCAGATCAAGACGACTCATAACCATGCGCGAGCGGTTAACTCATGGCAAGCGCTGGGTCATTAAAGTTGGCAGCACGCTATTAACAGCGGATGGTAAGGGTCTTGATCACGAGCTTATCGAACAATGGTCAGCACAAATGGCCACTATGGCAGCAGAAGGTCATGACGTTGTGCTGGTTTCCAGCGGCTCAATAGCAGAGGGCCTTACACGCTTGGGTTGGCAACAGCGCCCAACGGTCGTACATGAGCTACAAGCCGCCGCTGCTGTTGGGCAAATGGGTCTGATTCAAGCTTACGAGTCCGTGTTCAAACGTTTTAATCGCAACACCGCGCAAGTACTTTTGACGCACGAAGACATGTCGAACCGGCGTCGCTACTTAAATGCCCGTGCAACCTTAAATACCTTACTGGGTTTTGGTGTGGTACCGATAGTCAATGAAAACGATACGGTAACCACCGCTGAGATCAAGCTGGGCGACAACGATACGCTGGCCGCGATGGTGGTAAGTTTGATTGAAGCCGATGTACTGGTTATATTGACCGACCAGGCGGGGCTATACGACAAAGATCCTCGCAGCCATTCTGATGCAAAACTACTCGATAAAGCCAATGCCAGCGATCGTGCCATACATGCGCTGGCAGGACCCAGCGGTTCGCAGTTTGGCAGCGGTGGTATGTACACCAAAATTCAGGCAGCCGAACGCGCTGCCAAAACCGGTGCAACAACGGTCATTGCGTCCGGACGCGAGATCGATGTGTTGTTACGTTTAAAAAACGGTGAGCACCTGGGCACCATGTTAACAACCGAACAAGCCCCGCAAGATGCGCGCAAGCGCTGGCTATCGAACCAGCTGCGCGTGAACGGCACAGTAACCATTGATGCGGGCGCTGTTAAAAACCTGCACCAACGCGGCGCAAGCTTACTGACTGTTGGTGTCACACATTGCTCGGGGGATTTTCAGCGCGGTGAACTGGTTGCCTGTGTAGATGAGCAACAACGCGAACAGGCACGCGGATTAATCAACTATAGTGCTAAAGATACCCGCAAATTATTAGGTTGCACCAGCGAACAAATTTCAGACATTCTAGGTTATGAAAATGAGCCTGAATTGATTCATCGCAATAATATGGTGCTATGCAAGTAGTTTCGATGAGTAATTACAATGATAGAATTCTATTTTGATCCCATCAGCCCCTACGCATGGCTTGCTGCCAGCAAACTGGATTCCTTACAAAAAGAGCCCGGTAAGACCATTGTTGTTCGACCTGTATTGTTTGCCGGATTATTGAAAGCACACGATACAAAAGGACCTGCAGAAACGGATGCGAAAAGGCGATACACCTTTCGCGATGTTATGCGTTTAGCCAATCAATTCAATTTGCCTTTTACAGGGCCTCCAACTCATCCTTTCAATCCGTTGCTTGCTTTAAGAATCTGTACAGCGGTCGAGAATGATGAACAACGACAAACAGTTTCTTTGGAACTAATGCGAGCGGCATGGGAACAGGGTTTGGATATCTCAAACGAAGCGGTAGTTGATCAGGTGCTGATTCAGTGCGATATAGATTTAGCCTGGGCACGTGAGATTGCCACCCATCCAGATACTAAAAAAGCTTTAATAGATGCAACGCAACAGGCCGTTGAGCACGGCATTTTTGGTGTGCCAACGTTCAAGGTCGATAACGAGCTTTTCTGGGGGGTCGATAGAATCGACTCTCTAAGACATTACGTTAAAGGCAACAAAATTGATGAATCAAAATTGGAAAATGTGCTGTCCAGAGAACCCTCTGCATCGCGCCTATAAGGCGCTGTCGAAGCCGATGCGCCACTCGGGACAGATTAAGAGTGCCGAAAATTTCCGCTGCTATTTTCCGACAAAGATTTCAAACCGTTTGTCAAACAACTGGGATTACTTGAGGCATAAATGTATATGCCACCCGCTCAAGCCATGCTTGACGGCCCTTTTTTGCATTCAAGCGTAGTCAGAGTAACCGTTGGTATGCACATCAGCTTTTTGTCTGTGTTGGCCCCCTAATTGCTGGTTTTTGGTGTTAATCGATAACTAACACCCGTTGAGGCAATGACGATGACCCGCAGTTCCAAAAGTCGACGAAAGCGCGCTCGCGCAAAAAAAATGGCAGCTAAACATGCGGAAACCTCTGTCAACACAACACAAGAACAATCGATAACAAAACTGAGCAAAACGGATAAACGCTATATTATTGCGTTTGGCGTTATGTCATTTTTTATTACTGCCGGCTATTGGTGGTTAGGTGGCCGGAACCTGTTTGTCTTTCCGGCGCTGTTTTGCATTTCGGTTGGCGCCAGAAGGTATTGGACTGGCCCTGTCCGTCAGTTTGCAGATAATGCCTGAAACAATATAATTTAGAGTAGCTAGCTGATTAACCGCTATGCTCGGTAAGCCGGTAGCGGTGATTGGTCCTGAAGTTCAATCATGCGCCTGATCATGGTTTCGGTTACTTCATTTCTAATTGTACGAAACGCGCTATCGTCGTACAGGTTGTGCAGCTCATCGGGATCGTCTTGTAAATCATACAACTCGTTCCAGTCTTCACCTTGCCGAAGTGACATTCGATAACGCTGCGTAACAACGGTTCGTACTCGTTGAGGTTTATCGAACCCGGTCATGGTTCTTTGGCTATCCTCTTCAATGATAATGGCATCAGGCGGAGCTGAACAGAACAAGTCTCGACCTTGAATTCCGTTATAAGGCTTGATGCCTGCCCTTGCCAAAATCGTTGATGCAATATCAATTGACGAGGACAGATCTTTCACAATGCCTGCGTTATCGGTATTGCCTGGTTCACTCCAGATAAACGGCACTTTCACCAAACCTTGATAATGCAGCAACAGCTTTAACATCAAACCATGATCGCCCATATAGTCGCCATGGTCTGAGGTAAAAACGATCACCGTATTGTCCTTTAAATTTAACGCATCCAGCCTGGCTAGCACGCGACCAATAGCATCATCTATCATCGTGATCATGCCATAGGTTAATGCGGTTATCATGCGCGCCTCATCTGCGGTTACCGCAAACGGGCTTTGGTTGTCTCGTGCATCCGAGCCATTTTTCATGGCCTCTTTCATGGCAAGGGTTGGCGGTAGCACACCATGATCAAAAGAGGCAGGGAGTGTTATGTCATCCGGATTATACATATCCCAGTATCGACCTGGCGGTGTGAACGGATGATGCGGGTCAGGAAAAGACATTTGTAAGAAAAACGGTTCATCGTTGTCGGCTTTTTCACTCAACCAAAGTTCTGTCTGATCTGCAATCCAATTGGTTGAATAAAGCTCCTCCGGCACTGCCGTACGCCAGCACTGCGGAGCATTGACTCGATTGTGCGACAGCGCGTTTTCCGGACCGACAAGCTGATCAAAATTCTTATGTTTAGTTCGTGCCCACAATAGATAATCGCCACAGGCTTTATCGGCATGATCTGCCGCTACTTCGACATGTTCGAACCCGTAAAAATCGCCATTAACTCTTTCGCTGAGTGGCGTATCCCATTGGCTTTTCACTTCAAGATCATAGTCTTCGGAGTGGCGATTGTTCTTGAACGCATCACGCAGGTGTGCCGACGGTGTTGACTTACCCTCCTCCGGCTCATACTTGTTGGTAGCAGGTAAGCCGGTGAAGCTTTGCAGGTGTGATTTCCCAATCAAGCCAGTTTTATAACCTGCATCTTTGAGTAGCTCAACAAACGTTGTGTGATCTTTTGACAGAGGTATGCCGTTATGCCTGGCACCATGCACTGAACACATTCGCCCGGTCATGATAGAGGCACGGTTTGGCATACATATCGGGTTGGCAACGTAAAAACGCTCCCAGCGTTGACCACTGGCTGCCAGCGAGTCAATGTTCGGCGTTTGCACCAACTTATTTCCGTAACAACCCAGATGATCAGCTCTGTGCTGATCGGTGATAATAAATAAAAAATTCGGTCTATCGCTCATGGATTAACGTGCTCTTTTTTATTGATCATTTTTATCGATTAATGTTATTGATCAACTTAGCCGATTCGCGCCTATCGAAAACAATCAACAGAACGCCAATCAAAATGGCCGGAATATGAATAACCGGGCTTGTTGCCAGCATGGCAAACGCCGCCACAAATCGAATACCTATTTCGACAACGCTAAGCGCTCGACGATCGTACCCTGACAGTGCAGACGAAAACAACCAAATACAAAAGCAGGTGCGCAACACAATCCATATAAACGCGACAAACTGAAATTCTTCGATTATCAATATTGTTGGGTAAAAGGCGAACACGAACGGGATAATAAATTTTGCCATCCCCAGACGGAATGACATAAATGCAGTGAACAACGGGTTAGCACCAGCGATTGGCGCAGCGGCGTACGCAGCGATTGCCACAGGGGGAGTTAACGAAGAGGCGACGCCATAGTAGAATACAAACATATGTGCCGTTAACATTGATACACCCAATGCCTGCATGGCAGGCCCCATGACTAACACGATAATCAGGTAAGCAGGCAGCGTTGGCATGCCCATACCCAGTATCAATGCACCAACCATAGCCACCAGCAACGCAGAAAATAGACTGCTGCCGCGAATCTCCCCAATCACGTTGGCAAGCTTTAACCCAAGACCTGTCGAATCCAGAGAACCAACCAGAATCCCAATAGCTGCAATTGCAATTAACAGTGTAGCGCCTGATTCTGCGCCTTTAAGAAACGAGTGCCAGACACGCATCGGATTTTGTCGCACTTCAGGATTTATCACACACAACGCCAACAACACGATAACCGCATAAAAACCGGCAGCCGAAGTCGATAGCCCAGCTACAAGTGCTGCGATAACAGTAAATATAGGGCCAATAAAAAGGACCGAATTAATGGCATCGATGCGAGTGATTTTGTCGTCGATAGACATCGGTTGCACTTCAATGCCTTGCCGGCGAGCTTCAACGGTGACGGCTGAAAACAAACTAAAGTAATAAAACAACGCTGGCACCAGCGCTGCAACAATGATGCTCAGGTATCCCACTCCGGTCAGATCTGCCATAACCAATGCAGCAGCACCCATAATCGGTGGCATTATTTGACCACCCGACGATGCCGTAGCTTCAATGCCCGCTGCAAATGTGGGTGAGAAGCCCCGTTTTTTAATCATCGGAATAGTAAAGGTGCCGGTGCCAACGATATTGGCAACAGTAGAACCGGACATAGTGCCAAAAAACGAAGAGGCAAGAATGGCTGCGTGTGCGGGTCCACCTCGCGTGCGACGAGTGGCCAGGAACGCAAACTTAAGCAGTGTGTCGCCCGCACCGGTGCCTTCAAGCAAGACACCAAAAATAATGAATATAAATACCGTACCTAAAACGATATTGGTAATGGCACCAAAAACACCTTTGTTAGTGTTGTACCAAAGTGCCTCCGCCACTTCTTTTAATGAAAACCCCGTGTGTTCAAGAATACCTGGCAGGTTCTGACCGAACAGCAAATACAGAACACCAAAAGCACCAACACAAAACAGACCCCATCCCCACAGGCGCCGGCACAACTCTAAAAATACTACCAACCCGAACATGGCCGGCCACGCATCTTTAGTCGAGATATCGTAAAGGGCGGTCTCCATTTCGCTCTGGATAAAATAGAACGACCATATTGACCAGAAGCCTGCGACAATCAACAACAGATCAATCGCAAGATTAAACTTAGGGAGTTGCTCTGTGTGATTTAACTTGGTGTTTTTTGCAATGCGGCGTTTGCGAGAAACGACTACTGCGGCAACAAGCGCCAGGGCAAAGCCAATCGATCGATGAAATTTTGGGTCAATTAATCCAACGCCAGAACTGTACAGCGCTATCGCGCCAAGAACAAAACAGGCAACAATCGACGCACCCGAAAAATATTTCTCGGGTGCATACGACTTTACAGTGGAATTGATCACCATTGATTGTGATCAGAATGAGTTTACGGACGAATCGCCTCAGGTATCTCTACACCCGCCTCCTCATAATATTTGGCAGCACCAGGATGGATTGGCACGTTAACCGAGGTAAAAGCAGTTTCAGGTGTAACGGCTTTCAAGAAAAACGCGGTTGAATGCACCTCCTCAATATTTTCCCAGAACGACTTTGTTGCAGCGTACACAACATCATCGGCAACCCCTGCATGCGTGCCAACAAACTGGGTAAAGCCAAGGGCAGTGATTTCAGACTGATTAAGCTGGCCTTTGTATAAACCGCCATCAAACTTCAGCATTCCCCGACCGGGCCGGCCAAACAGTTGTTGCATAGCATCGGATCCAACCACGTCATCTGGAATAGAAAGTATTCGAAACTCGCCCGACAGCCCATAGCGTTCAATATTTGCCGAACCAACTTCAGCCGGTCG
>CAYTJF010000042.1:9325-29158 GCA_964437945.1 uncultured Granulosicoccaceae bacterium | reverse complement strand
TGGAGGATAAAGATCAATGTGCTGATTACTGCTAATGGCAGGTTGCACTTACCGACAGAAATATCCGGTCTTCGCCGTTGGACAGCCTTCCTATATTTAATTGTTTCTAAAACTGCAACGACCACTAATCGCTGAATCCTAAATATTACCTCTGGGTTATTGAGGCAATCCCGAAATCAGATTCCACTGATACTTTTTAAAAACAGTAGTAGCGTACGGCATACCGAAGAAAATCACGAGCTTTCGAAGTCGCAGTTTCCTAGTACCTATTTTGTTGAAAAAACAAATTTGCATATCACCAGCCATAAAGTCAAATAGGATATGATTGGTTATCCATAAATTGAACTTATAGTCGATGACAGCACTTTCGAATTCTTGAAGCCATAGTACTAAATACCAATATATTAATTATGGCCGGTATCATAAAGTCATGGATACAGTAATGATCTGATGGTTGGTTAACAACCATCTAATGTCCGGTAGCGAGCAAGACTATGTATGAGTGGGATTTTATTGCCGTACTTTCTGATCTCGACCTGCTAGCGTTGGGTTTGCTCAATACACTCAAAATTACTTCATTCGCTTTATTGTTTGGTATACCACTGGGGCTGTTTCTTGCTGTATCCAGATTATCCCGTATTAAACTATTCTCGTTTCCTGCCTCTTTTATCATCGAATTCTTTCGAACAACGCCGCCATTAGTACAGTTGTTCTGGATTTTCTTTGCGCTACCGATTCTTGTCGATATTCGCATGACACCCTTCATCGCATCGGTACTGACGTTTTCTATACAGTCTTCAGCATTTTTCGCAGAAATTTTTCGTAGCGGGATTCAATCAATCGACAAGGGTCAATGGGAAGGCGCTAAGGCCATTGGCATGAACTACTGGCAAAGTATGCGTCGGATTATTCTGCCACAAGCGATTAAACGCATGATCCCGGCTTTTATGGAACGCTCAATTGAATTACTGAAAACAACCACGCTTGTATCGACTGTAGCTTACGCAGATTTGATGTACCAGGCTAATGATCTTGCGCAAAAAACTTTTCGACCACTCGAAGTTTATACGGTCGTTGCCATCATGTATTTTGTTTTAATATTTGTATTCAGCCAGGCTTCACTGTTGATAGAGCATCGTCTGGCTCGAAGTGGCGAGAGTACGGTGCGCTAGTGGAGCATCCTTATGCAACATAACTGGGACTTCGCCACCATCATCCAAAGTTGGCCGGTATTACTGACCGGTTTAAAGGGCACCGTCTTCATTTTTCTGGTAACTGTTGTTATTGGATTAAGCTTTGGGCTGATCGTCGGTATTTGCCGATACGCTAAAAATCGCTGGGTGCGCTGGCCAGCGACAGCTGTGGTAGAGGTATTTCGAAATACCCCGGTATTGGTACAAATTATTTGGTTTTACTACGCATTTCCAATACTTACCGGTATCGAAGTTAACCCTTTTCTTGCTGCCGTGCTGGGAATATCACTGAACACCATGGCCTTTTCTGCCGAAATTTATCGTGCCGGGATACAGTCTATCGAACCAGGCCAGTGGGAAGCTGGCAAAGCAATAGGAATGACGTATGCTCAAACCATGCGGCGAATAATTCTGCCTGTGGCCTTGCGTAGAATTTTACCGGCTCTTACCAATCGAGGGATAGAGGTTTTCAAGATGTCTACACTTGCCTCGGTGGTGGCTTACATCGAAACCCTGAATCAAGCCAAGTTAATTGCTGATTTAAACTATAACCCTATTGAAGCATACACCGCCGTCGCCATTTTATTCTTTGTGGTGCTTTATCCGGTTGTTCAGTTAACCTATGTACTGGAACGAACACTACGCAAGAGTGATGCTTAAAGGATGCCAAACGAAACCGTCAGACTAACTCAGTTGTATAAATCATTCGGAGAGCTTGAAGTACTCAAAGGTATTGATCTTACCGTACATAGCGGTGAAACCGTAGTGATGCTGGGCTCCAGTGGTTCGGGTAAAAGTACATTGCTGCGTTGTATCAATTTTATGGAAACGCCAACCACCGGTCATGTTTTTCTACATGGAGAAAAAGTCGGGACAGAAAAATCGGGAAAAATTCATTATCAAGAAAGTGAGCTATGCCAACTTCGTTCAAAAATAGGTATGGTTTTTCAGCATTTTAATTTGTTTCCACACATGACTGTTCTGCAGAATGTGATGGAAGGACAAATCACCGTACACAAGCGTGGTAAGTCAGAAGCGGTTCAAAAAGCGCAAGCTCAGCTCGAACGTGTCGGCTTGCTGGAAAAGGCAGATGAATATCCGTCACGCTTGTCCGGCGGTCAGAAACAACGTGTGGCCATAGCTCGTGCTCTGGCCATGGACCCTGAAGTCATGCTGTTTGACGAAGTAACTTCAGCACTCGATCCTGAACTTGTCGGTGAGGTACTTAAAACCATGAGGCAACTTGCAGAGGATGGTATGACCATGGTGATTGTCACCCACGAATTGGGTTTTGCTTATCATGTTGCAAATCGAGTTTTGTTTCTGGATGATGGAGTTATTCTTGAACAAGGAGAGCCGCACGACATCCTGAAGCACCCTAAAACACAACGAATGCGTGAGTTTCTTGATGGACACTCGCTGTTTAAATTGCCGGAGTAGAAGAACCACAAAGGCCTGAATAAGGCAATTGATTTAACAACATGGAGAGAAAGATGAAAAAATACCGTAATTTACTAGTAGTGAGCTTATTGTTCGTAAGTGCAACGCTGGGAATCAATACTTCGCTACATGCACAAGATAAATCGACCTGGGATACGATCAAAGAGTCAGGCAAATTGCGCATGGGTGTAACTCAGGCGCCCCCATGGTATTCAAAAAATCCAGCTAATGGAAAATGGGAAAGTGGTCTGATTATCTCTATCGGTAATAGTATGGCCGAAGAACTGGAAGTTGAGATGGTACCGGTTGAAGTCACCTGGGCGACGGCCATCGCAGCCTTGCAAGCAAACAAGATTGATATGATGTTCCTGGATGCAACACCAAAACGAGCAATGGTCGTAGACTACCCTTTCCAACCATTACTCTACATTTCGCTTGCTGTTCTAGCCAAAGACGATCTACAAGTAGAAACCTGGGAAGATCTCAACAACGATAAAGTTAAAGTCGCGGTACCGCAAGCAACCAGTATGGACGCATTTTTAACACGTACTATTCCAAACGCCGACATTCAACGCTTCCCGGACAACGGTGCTGCACTGGCAGCGTTCCAATCTGGTCGTGTTGATGCAGTTTCACTATTCCACCCGCCTCTACTGGCAGCAAAAAAGAAATTCGGTGAAGGGAAAATCGTGATTCCAACTCCTGCGTTTAGTTCACCGTCGTCAATAGCCGTTCGGCGAGAAGCTGACAAGACGTTTAGAGACTGGATTAGCCACACCATTCTGTATTACTACGAAACAGGTCGAACTCAACAATGGTACGAAGAGTTTCTAACCGAGTTTGGCCTTGACCCGAAGGAGTCTCCGGTTATACAGCGCGAGTTATTGTTTGCAAAGTAGTTACGACACCCACAATCAGGCAGGACTTTTTTGTCCTGCCTGATACATCTCGACTCGGAACAATCAACAGGAGCTGATAGTGACTAATCCAAATATTTTATTTATACAGGTAGATCAGCTCGCAGCGGCATCGCTGCAATGTTACGGAGACGCGGTTTGCCATGCGCCGACTCTGGATAATTTAGCAAGCAGCGGTGTGGTTTTTGAAAATGCGTATTGCAACTTCCCTCTCTGCGCACCATCTCGTTTCTCAATGGCATCGGGGCAACTGTGCTCTGCGATAGGCGCATTTGATAATGCGGCCGAGTTCTCTGCAGAGATTCCAACTTATGCACACCATCTTCGCCGACTTGGTTATCAAACCCTGCTGTCTGGCAAAATGCATTTTATAGGACCTGATCAGTACCATGGATTTGAAAAGCGATTGACTCCAGATCTTTATCCAGCAGATTTCAGTTGGGTGCCTAATTGGGGTAACGAAGGAAAACGGGATACCAACGATCCCAGGTCCGTCACTATTTCAGGAGTGTGTGAACGAAGTGTGCAGATAGATTTTGATGAAGATGTTACCCATCAGGCTGTAAGGGCGCTTTATGATATGGCTCGTTCAGAAGACAAAAGGCCATTTTTTCTGCAAGTATCCTATACCCATCCGCACGAGCCTTATCTATGCAAACAAGAATACTGGAATTTATACAACGATGTTGAAATACCGGAACCTACGGTAGGCGTCTTGCCCGAAGCGCAGCACGATGCTCACTCAGTAAGATTGCTGAAAGATTTTGGAATGCTGAATGTCGAATTTTCTGCCGAACAAGTACAACACGCCAGACGCGCTTACTACGGCTCTATCAGCTATTTGGATAATATGATTAACGATATTATACAGGCACTTAAAGCCACAGGAGCCCACGAAAACACCGCTATTGTTTTTACCTCAGACCATGGCGATATGCTTGGTGAACGTGGCATGTGGTTTAAAAAACATTTTTACGAAAAATCTTTGCGTATCCCATTGCTAATTTGTGCACCATGGATAAAACCACAACGCCTGTCTGAGCTGGTATCCCTGGTTGACTTACTGCCAACTTTTAACGGCCTTGCAACGAATGGACAATGGCGTCAGACTACAGAAAAGCTGGAAGGAAAAGATTTGACCGCACTCTTTGACCAGAACAATTCGATATCCAATCGAGCTGTCTACGCAGAATATCTTGCTGAAGCCACTACCGTTCCTCTGTTTATGATACGGCGCGACAACCTGAAGTTTATTTCGTCATCAACCGATCCAAGCCTGCTATTCGATCTAGACGCCGATCCGTCAGAGCTACGTAATTTGGCTTTCGAGCCAGAATACGCAAATGCTGTTAAAGAGTTTGAGGAAGAAGTAGCATCCAAGTGGAATGAACAAACGCTAAGCAAACAAATTGTTTTGAGTCAACAGCGTCGTGCGCTTATTCGCGAAGCCGTAAAATCGGGCGTGGAAGTTCGCTGGAACCATGACGAGCTTCCCGGTCAACCTGTGCCGTGGTATCGAGGAGTTGGCGGATATAACGAGTGGGCTTTTGATTATTTACCTGTAAATACTTAGTAGTCAATCCCAATCTGCCAAAGCCAAACCCCGACGTTGAAACACGGCTCCAGCTCTACCCGAATGCCAGTGTAAAAGACAGTGGCTTGCGCTGGTTGATGTTCTTACTGGTTGATGTGCCAAGCCGCATCTTGCACGGTCAAGTGGTTTTCAATCCAATGTACCTGTAACGGTATCGAGCAACAGAAACGCTAAACACCAACAGTGCAAGCCACCAGGCACCACCTCCGCCAGATCCACCACTGTTGGAAGCGACACCAGATTGTATAGTGGATGTGTCTCCAACACCTGCATCATTCGGCGCAGCATCAGCATTATCGCCAACGCCATCACCATCAGAATCTGTGCTCTCGAACGGATCGTCTGCGAACGCATCTATGATATCCGGAACGCCATCGCCATCGGTATCCGCGTTCGGGTCGGGATTAATGGACAATATCCACTGGCGTAACAAAGCCATACCTTCCTCGTCTACCCGGCTTTTTGCCAAGGGTGGCATCGACAGATCACCGGTTTGGTTGGCCCGATAGTAAACAATAGATTGCTCAAGACTGCCAGCAGAAATTACTGCAGCGTTATCGATTCCATAGGTATCGAGCAAATCACCGTCGATCAGACCCTGATCGCTCAGCGGTGTGGTGAGCCTTGCATCAAAGTCTGCCCGAACACCGCCCGGCCTGTGACAGCTACTGCAATTGGCATCCAGATAGCTACGCGCCCGTTGTTCTACACTCGCACTTGCATCATTGATCGCGACCGATGTGACAGCGGTATTGGTGATGGTGTCTACATCAATAGACTCCGAGAACATACCGAGAAAGTTAAACGTCTCCAGCTGATTTGATTCTAAGCCTGTACTGGTATAAACATGGTTTCTATTGAGCTGCCGCGTGTTCGCACTCAGCGGACCACCGGTTACCGGGAGATGACACTCCAGGCATTGGTTTTGACTGGGATATAACCACTCTCTGTTTACAGCACCTGTTGCGGTCTGTTGTACAAAATCAAATGTCTCGCCTGCAGCATTCACGAGAACAGCATCGGTTCCATCGGCTGTCCAACGATAGCTAAGACCATAATAGCCCTCTTCACCGTGGATAAGAAATCGTGTTTCCAGTCTAAATGAAGAACTCACGTCACCTTCGATGGCTTGCATATCGAAGTGCTTCATAAAAACAGTGCCAACTGGAAAATCCCAGATTCCATCTTCAGAGAATTCAATAACTTCGTCAGCGTCGTTACGATTACCATCGTTTGGTACACAGACCCAACGAGACTTTTCTGCACCATCTGACCAAAACGGAATGTTCACGCTATATGGCACACAAGCTTCCGAGTGAGTCAGTGAGTTCAAATCGGTAAACGCACCGGTCTGAGATAAAAATTCGGGAGCCTGCTCTGCAGATGCAACTTCCCCGTCTCTGACCAGGGTCTGAATGATGCTTGGCTTCTGCCCACCGGCGGTTTTCGCCAACAATATCTGGCCTTTCGAATCGAGTAAATAGGACACAACACCATTGCCCCACCCCGAGCTGACATCACCGACTTGATCAACCTGAACGCCACCAGCTTCTGGTGTTGCAGTCCACAAATGCCCTGTGACAAAATCCGAGAACAGGTATTTGCCAAAAAGATCAGGATACCGACTGCCTCGATAGACTCCTGCACCGATAACTGCCTTGCCTATATCATGGGCATACTCCCAGACCGGTGGTGCCGGAGTACCAATGCTGGTGGTTTGCCCGGTCACAGGACCACCGCCTGTGCCTTCTTTGAACGGCCATTGATGATTATCACCCTTATTGACCAGGTTGACTTCCTCAGTACGGTGTTTACCGACATCACCAACCCACAGTTCTCCCGTTTGATCATCAAATGACATAGTCCAGGCATGGCGTAATCCAATTGAATAGAACTCTTCTAAGGTTGAACCGTCAGCTGATACAAACGGATTGTCGTTCGGTATGGAATAACCTTGCGTAAAGGATTCAGGCCACTGGCTACCTTTGGTTGTGGGATCGAAGCCGGGGTGGCGTGGTTGTCGGCGAATTGGATGACTACGGCTCATGTCGTTATCGACATCTATTCGTAAGATACCGCTCCACAAACCGCCGTCCAGACGTTGCGTGCTATCACCTAAATCACAACAGTCGGTTGGGGTTTCATCACCGACAGACAAATACAAAAATCCGTCAGCACCAAACTCGAGGTTCATGGCCAGGTGCCAGAACTCCCGATCGTATTGATTGATCATGACCAACTCAGTGGATAAATCTACTTCATCGTTGACAACTTCAAACCGCGACAAACGGTTATACCCGTCAACTCCATTGTCATCTGAAAATGTACCGCTATTAACAGGTGACCACCAGTAAGATATATACACATAATCGGCATTGGCTGATCCGCTAACACCAAACTCAGGGTGAAATGCCAGATCGGATATACCGCCCTCACCTATATCCGGATTGCCGTGCATGATTGGCTGAATATTAAAAAACAGCTCTTTGTCGTCAGCGCCTTCAGCATGAGTGACAAGATGACCGGTGCCGTCCTTGCCGACGATCAATAACTTGTCCAGATTTGGGTGTTCGATAATTCGAATCGGCTCGACAAATTTAAGATCCGGAAAATAGTTGCGGGTTGTCCAATCAGCATTGCCATCGAACGATACGCTAACCGGTGCCTGGGTTGGAAACACACCGTTCAAATAGGGTGCTACCGGCGCGTTACTGAGTAGACCCGGTTCGGCTTTGGCGAGCAGCGGATGCAACAGCAAACTACTCAAAATGTATACTGACAGCATCCATGATCGTCGCCCTGCAACGCGATACCACGCATCACTAATCGAGAATTTAGATGTGAGTTTAGGCTTGGCTTCTGTCCTATTCATAACCTAGTTCCTGGGAGTGACCTATCTTTGGCGTCAGTGGAAAATTCTACGTAGATCAGCATCATTTTAACTGCTTTTTCAGCTCAACTACGCATTGCGTGCCTTAACAGTTGAATACCCGAAGCCTGCTTGAGAATATGATGAACTGAGAACCAAGCCTCACTGCTAAAAGTATGCTAATCGGGTTTCGTCGATAAGTAACTTTAGCGGCAGTCGAATTTTCCTGCGCCAGCTTGCATTCACGCAACACAACCTTAGCTCAATTCTGCCAACTAGGCTCCGCAATACAACGTAACTACATCGGTAATTTTCCCCACATTCGTGATATTTCGTATCTGAATGAATTCCGCAGACACTCGACGTACGTCACCGAACAGCAAAACGAGGATGTATAAATCTGATTGGCCGTGTATTAAAAAGGGGCACTTCAAGCAAATAAATACCACAATAAATTCTACGGACTTAGGTAATGATTGCACTAATACGAACAGGTTAGTTTACCGGAACAAGTAAACAAACCTAGACAATGTCAGCTTTACTTTTGCGCCCACTAAACCACGCAACCAATAAAACAACCGTAACAATCATCATCCCCATGCCTTCACGGGCGGTTTCTACTTCCCACCATACGTCTTTGGTCCACCAGCCGGTTGTTTTCGGCCAGTAGTAGATTGTTGCGGCGAAGGCGGCGAGAATGCACACTGGTAGCAGAATTGAAGCTGGCGATTGTCGCAGCCACAATGGTTTAGCAAAGGCAATTGCTGCCCAAGCCGCAGGTACCAAGTAGATGGCTACCCACATCAGACCATCCGGATCGTTGTATTGGACACCGCCAAACAGCAGCATTAACAGACATAACACACCATTAAGGTATCGCATGATCTTGCCCCAAAAATGGTAGATACAGGGTAAAAGGTTTAGCGATCATTGTGGCCCTGTTGGGACGAAAGTTCCAATATTTCCTGTACACATGTTTCCTACAAATGTTGACTACAAGATGGTATTAATTAGTCAAAGCTCAGGTTATGATCTTCCGACATTATAGCATTGACACTTAATTGCCGCGCTCCAGCTGATAGTTTGGGAAATATCGCAAAAACAATGAATGAACTTAACAAACCAGAGGTACCCCAACAGGCCACCAACACATCCTGGCAACGCTTTACTGTTTCCTATGAATTCCCTGTGTGCTTCACTCACGGATTGTTCTCGCCCGAAAATCCGGTTCTTGTCGAAACACTCTCTCGCCTCGAACCAAGCAAGCGCCATCGACTGCTTATATTTATTGACAGTGGAGTTGTGCAAAGCAGCCCCAATCTGATCACACATATTAAAGCTTATATGCACGCCTATTCAGAGCAACTTGAGCTGGTGATTGATCCTGTATCGATGCCAGGTGGTGAGACGATCAAATCAGAATTACATTTTATAGAACAAATGCAGAAAGCGATTGTTGAGAATCATGTAGATCGCCATTCTTATGTAATTGGAATTGGAGGTGGTGCTTTGCTTGATGCGGTCGGTCTTGTAGCTGCCACTTCGCACCGAGGCATTCGACATGTGCGTGTGCCTACCACTGTTTTGGCTCAGAACGATTCCGGAGTCGGTGTTAAAAACGGTGTGAATCTTTTTGGGCAAAAGAATTATATCGGTAGTTTTACACCTCCGTTTGCAGTGCTGAATGACTACAACTTTATTGAAAGCCTTCCCAAACGCGAAAAAATTGCTGGTATGGCAGAAGCCGTCAAGGTGGCACTCATTCGCGATTCAACATTCTACCACTGGCTTGAACAGCATGCGGCTGACCTAGCGCTTTTCAAGACTTCAGAAATGCGCTACATGATTGAACGCTGCGCTGAGTTGCACATGCGACAGATTGGTCAAGGCGGTGATCCGTTTGAAGTCGGTAGCGCCAGACCACTCGACTACGGACATTGGTCGGCTCATCGTTTGGAAACGCTGACCCGTTACCATCTACGCCACGGGGAAGCGGTAGCGATCGGTATTGCGCTGGATGCGCGCTATTCTGTACTCTGTGGGCTGTTGGCCTCAGGGCTTGAAGATCGTGTGTGTTTTATGCTTGAGCGCATTGGTTTTACACTGTGGCATCCAGCCTTGGAGATGAAGACAACGGCTGGTAAACTGGAAGTGTTGACAGGTCTTACCGAATTTCGTGAACACCTGGGTGGCGAATTAACCATTACGCTACTTATGGCACTCGGTGAAGGGATTGAAGTGCACAGTATGGATGAGAAATTGGTGACACAAGCAATTGAATGGTTAAAACAACGCCGACCACGCTAGCTAACTATGAATACTAAAGTCGCAGAACTAGTCGCAGAACTACTAGAATCGTGGCTTGCCAGACGCCTTGATCACGATCAACGCACCTGGTTCGATGAACGACTCGGTCTTCTACGCACCGCAAATTCCGATAAAGAATTACACATTACGCTTGGTTTCATTCCAAGAAAACTGCCGCACAACGATCTCAATCTCAGTAAAGAAGAATTAGATCAAGCCAATACACTAAAACCGGGATGGGATCCGTCCGACTGGTCAATAGATGTTGCTGCACGCGTAGCGGTACTGTGCAGAGTCGCTGATCGCGACCCGAATACGTTTGGTGTCTTGTTCCAGTCTTTGTGCCAAACCGCTGATCTTTCAGAGTCCATGACCCTTTATCGGGGTACTGCCGTTTTCCCCTATACAGATAGAATGGACAAACAAATTGCCGAGGGCTTGCGCACAAATATGCGAGCTGTGTTTGAGGCGATTGCGCACCGCAATCCGTATCCGAAAGATCACTTTGATCAAAACCGCTGGAATCACATGGTTTTAAAAGCGCTGTTTATCGATAGCACATTGGCGCCAATTCAAGGCCTTGACGAACGTGCCAATGAAGAACTCGCCAACATTTTGTGCGACTACGCACATGAACGTTGGGCGGCAGGTAGAGTGGTTACACCCGAGCTTTGGCGTTGTGTCGGGCCATTCGCCACCGGTTCGATGATCGATGATCTGCAAAAGGTGGTAGAGTCAGGAACAGACAACGAATGCAATGCCGGACTGTTTGCCTTGCAAGCCAGTGACGACCCTCGAGCGGCTGCTATCCTTGAGCAACAGACAGATAAGCTCGAGCAATTAAAACACAACTCGATCACCTGGGAATCAATTGCCTTATGATGTTCATCGACCCACACGCACACATGATTTCTCGTATAACCGACGATTATGAAGCGATGGCAGCTTCGGGTGTTGTCGCCGTTATTGAGCCTGCATTCTGGGTTGGGCAACCGCGCACACACGTGGGTACCTACATCGATTACTTATCAGCGATTATCGGATTTGAACGCTTTCGCGCCGGTCAATTTGGCATTCGTCATTACTGTACTATTGGCTTGAATTCAAAAGAAGCCAACAACGAAGAACTTGCCGAAGCAGTAATGGAAATTCTGCCACAGTTTGCGCTTAAAGAAGGTGTAGTTGCTATTGGTGAAATCGGATATGACGAACAAACAGAACTTGAAGACAAATATTTCAGACAACAGCTAGAGCTTGCCAAAGAACTTGACTTACCCGTCATGATTCACACTCCGCATCGGGACAAAAAGCGCGGCACAACACGTTCGATGGATGTCTGCGAAGAGCACGGCATAGATCCAACCAAAGTTGTTGTAGATCACAATAATGAAGAGACGGTGCATGAAGTGCTCGACCGCGGTTATTGGGCTGCATTCTCTATTTATCCATCCACCAAAATGGGCAATGAACGTATGGTCGATATACTTGGCCAATACGGTGCAGAACGCATCATGGTAGATTCTGCTTGTGACTGGGGAATCTCTGAACCACTCGGTGTTGCAAAAACCGCACAGCTAGCGTTGCAACGCGGTATACCCAAAGCACAGGTCAATCTTGTGTGTTATAAAAATGCGCTTGATGCTTATGGTCAGAGCGGTCAAATTAAAGAAGACGACTGGTTAAATCCACCACCAGTCGATCAGCGTACTGTTTATGCAGGTAACTCAATTCTTCGTGGTGGCCGTGAGCCTGTGGTTGAAGATAATTCAGATAGCCTTTCAGATAACAGTAGTATCGACAAATTGTTGATCAAGTAAATCGTGCAATCATATTCTGATTCAGATAAGGCCGTTATAAAAGATGCCAACCTTCATGAGCTGATCATCGGTATTGGTGATGGCGACAAGGGTATCTTTCCAGTAGAAAAACTCGATGCGCATAAGCGCAATGTACCGCATATTGCCATCTCGATTTTCGTCTTTCGTGGCGACAAAATGCTGATACAACAACGCGCCACCACTAAATATCATTCGGGTGGGTTGTGGGCCAATTCAGTGTGTTCGCATCCGCGCTGGAACGAATCTGAAGCAGATTGCGCCACGCGACGGCTAGAAGAAGAACTCGGTTGGGCAGTACCACTTGAGAAGTTCGGTCAAATTGATTACTCAGCAAAAGTTGGGTGGCTGTATGAAAACGAGCAGGTACATTGCTTCTTCGGATACTTTAATGACGCCTGCGATACTGATAAATTCAACCGCGACGAAGTTGCAGCAGTAAGATGGGCAACCATTGATGAGGTAGTGGCCGAGATCGACGAAAACCCCGAGTGTTTTTCTGCCTGGTTCAGAATTTATATGTCAGATCACTTACATACAATCAACAATGTGGTGGGATCTCAGCCAAAACCATGATGACAAGTAACAACCAAAAAGCCATGAACTACCAAAAGACCATGGCATTGATCGTGATTTCTGTGGTACGTTGAATTCGGGTTGTGAACAGTAACAGCTAATCCGTTGTGCAGATTAAGAATGTTTCTCAAAAATCAGGGCTTTTAAGGGTTATTAACGGTAAAACTTTATAATTCAGTGCTTTTTTGAATCGAGAGCGGTACAAAAACCATGCGCTCCAATTATCCATTCATACCGAGGAGAAAAAATGCAAATGTCACGTATATCAGCGCTGTCGGCGATTGCTGGGGGGCTACTATTGGCCGCCGGTGCATCCAGTGCAGAAAACGTTAAAATCAAGTTGGAACCTTACGTAACAGGATTAAACGCGCCGTTGGCAATGGTTCAACCCGACGGTGATGACCGAAAGTTTGTTATTGAACAGTTTGGACGAGTTCGTGTAATCAACGCCGCCGGTGAGCTTGAGGCCGAGCCGTTCCTGGATATCCGAAATCTTATCGTCACGCAGTTTTCAGACTTTGATGAGCGTGGTCTGCTCGGTCTGACCTTCCACCCGGAATTCAAAGACAATGGACGTTTCTACGTTGCCTATAGCGGTCATCTGGATTTCGACGCCGATCTGGGTAAAGAATTCTGGTGGGATCACACCAACACAGTAGCCGAATTTACGGTTTCTGAAGGCGATCCCAATATCGCGAACCCTGCGTCTATGCGCATTATCACAGCGATGGATTGGCCTCAGTTCAACCACAACGGTCATTGGATCGATTTTGGTCCCGACAACATGCTGTACATCAGCACCGGCGATGGTGGGTACGCAAATGACTGGGGTATTGGACACAATGTTACCGAAGGCAATGGTCAGGACATGACTACCCTGCTCGGCAAAATTATACGAATCGATGTGGACAAATCTGAAAACGGTATGAACTACGGCATTCCAGCCGACAATCCGTTTGTTGGTAATGATGAAGTGCTTCCAGAAATCTATGCATCTGGCTTGCGTAATCCGTGGCGCTGCTCGTTCGACACGGGCGATGGCAAGTTGATGTGCGGTGACGTACAACAGAACAGCTATGAAGAAATTGATGTGATCGAAAAAGGCGGCAACTACGGTTGGCGCGCAATGGAAGGCACACATTGTTTCGACTACCAGAAGCCTGATGAGCATCCGGCTGTGTGTGAAAAAGCTGATTTCATCGATCCGGTCATGGAATACAACAACTGCACAGCACAACCTGATGGTTGTAAAGGTATCTCTGTTACCGGTGGCTACGTCTATCGCGGTGCAAACGAAGACTGGGACGGCAAGTACATTTTCGGCGACTGGAGTCAGTCGTTCGCGCAGATGAAAGGCCAGATTTTTATTGGCAGCCCCAATGATGACGGCACATGGGAAATGAGTGAAACCGATGTGTCCAACATGCCAGGTGATCGCCCTTACATTCTCGCATTCGCACAAGATGCTGAGGGTGAGGTTTATGCGCTGACATCAATCACAACAGGGCCTGTCGGTGGTCTCGACACCATCTATAAGATCGTGGCCGAATAAGCTTAGTTAGTGTTTATAGTTGCCCGCAAACTCAGTGCGGGCAACTTTATTTACTGACAAGTTTGCGTTCAATCAGCACATCTTTAGAGCATACGAAATGAAACAGCCTCAACGCTTATTCATTGCTTGCCTGTTTATCTTCGCTACCAGCGGTTTACACGCCGCCGGTAATCCGATTAAAGGCAAGGAAATTTTTCAACAGTGCGTAGCGTGTCATGCCGTTGGTGAAGGTGCTGCACATGCCGTTGGTCCAAGCCTTAACCATATTTTTGGCAGCATCGCTGGCACAGCTGAAGAGTATGAATACTCTGAAGCCATGGCAGCCAAGGGCACTGATGACAAACTGCTATGGGAAGAAGAAAGTCTCTACATTTTTCTTGCTGGCCCAGAGCGCTATGTCCCGGGAACCAAAATGGCTTTTGCTGGTTTGCGAACCGAAAAAGAGCTCAAGGATCTACTTTCCTACCTGATTGACTACTCGCCAGCCTACGAAGCCGAATCAGGTCAAGCTGTATCGATAGAAGCAATGAAGGCAGCAACGTTACCTGCGCAGACATCTGGCAACGAAGAGGAAGCGGTGCCAGAATTTAGCAGCGAGTACCTGGCTAACAAAGATGCAATTACACTCGGTGGTGAACTGTGGAAAAAACAATGTAGACATTGTCACGGCAACTCTGCGTATCCCGGAAAAGCACCTAAATTGGTACCAGCACGTTACACACCTGAATTCGCATTTGATCGTTTAACCAACGGCTTTCGTAAAATGCCAGCATGGAAAACCATATTTTCTTTAGACGATCGCAAAGCTATCGTGGCGTACGTATTAAGTGACAGCTTCTCACCCTGAACTAACCAAATACGTGATTTAAAACCAATTCCTTAAAATCTGTGGACGCTATCTGCTCGTCCGATAACAGTCCAGCGTTAGAACTTATAACTACTGGGCCATGTGCCGGGTCATCAGTGGGACGGCCATGAGAGCCCTTGACAAGTTGCGTATCCTTTAACGAGATTACATCCAACAATGTTCTAAAGCCAAGCTTGCGACGCGCCAGTCGCGAGCCTGCCGTTATCATTGGATGTTTGAGTGCCGGATCAAAAAACAGTTCGACCGGATCGTAGCCGGGCTTTCTGTGTATATCGACAGTGCGTGCATAATCGGGGGCACGTGCATCATCCAGCCAATAATAATAACTGAACCAACGATCATCCTGAGAGATTGCAACTAATTCACCTGAACGCTCGTGGTTCAATCCCCAGTCTGTCTTGCCCGATTCGGTAAGTACATGCTCTACACCATCAAGGGATGCCACAAGCTCGCGCACCTCGTTTATTCGCTCTGGATTGTTGACATAGATATGGGCAATCTGGTGATCGGATACGGCAAAGGCATCTGATGCACCTGCATCTATTTGCTCGCGTTCATTTTCATTACGCACTTTGACAAACCCTGCACGTCGTAATTCACGATTGATGTGAATGGCGTCAGTTACTGGCGTGATGCCGTATTCGGATACGATAATTATCTCTTGACCCTGCGCATCGGCGGTGGCGATCAGCTCACCGCATAATTCGTCTACCTCGCTCAAATCTTTTTGCACACTTGGGTGATCAAGATCGGGGCCGAGACGTTGTAAGTTGTAATCGAGATGTGGCAAATAGGTCAGTGTAAGAGTGGGTTTTTTTGTATCCATCACGTACCGAGTGGCATCGCTAATCCATTTGCTGGATGTAATGTCAGCCCCTGGTCCCCAAAATTTGAACAACGGGAACTGCCCGAACCTGGCGTCGAGCTCATCGTGCAATTCGGCCGGATAAGCGTAGTGGTCGGGAATCTTGCGACCATCCGCTGGATACATCGGCCGTGGTGTGGCACTCCAGTCGGCGCTGGAATACATGTTGTACCACCAGAACATTTTGGCACAGGTAAATTCGGGGTTGCGGGTACGGCCGGCTTCCCAGATCTTCTCTCCTGCCACCAACCGATTCGATTGCCGCCATAACCAAACTTCAGAGAGATCGCGGAAATACCACCCGTTGGCTACTATGCCATGCTCGCTGGGCAACAGGCCGGTGAGCAGAGTCGACTGTGCAGCACAGGTAACGGCGGGTGTTATTGCTTTAAGCGGCCGCATACCGCCACGCTTGGCAAGTTTTGCCAGATGTGGCGTATGTGCCCCGACGAGCGCCGGGCTCAGCCCAACAACAAGAATGACAAGTGTTTGTTTCATTCGGTGATGATACCTAGTGTGGAGTAACAAGCAAACGGCGCATAGCAGATTTGTCCAAAATTGCCTCAACAAGGCACCGTTTGCAGCGAATATAGGTCATATTGGCAAGAACGGTAACGCAGGTGAGGTGATTTTACGGATGGCCGCCCCGAACTGATCTGATTGTGCCGTTTGCTTGTTACACCACACTGGTTCAAGTGTTTCAAAGCAATCCTATTCATGGTTAACTGTGTCGTTACAAGTCAACATTCAGCTTTGCGATGCATTTAAAAGACACAATTGGTTCCGTCGGTCATCTGTGCTACTGCTCCAACATTCACCCAGGCGAAAGTTGGCAAGAAGTGCAAGCCAACTTAACCCGCTACATACCGGGCATTCGCCAATCACTTCGCCCGGATGGCGACTTTGGGCTCGGCTTGCGATTGTCTGCCTCTGCAGTAAATGATCTCGCAGAGCCCGGAGCGTTGGATGAGTTCAAGTCATTTCTGGCCACATCGAATAGCTATGTATTTACTATTAATGGATTTCCGTACGGGCCATTCCATGGCGCCCGCGTTAAAGAAGATGTGTATTTACCTGATTGGCAAGATGCTGAGCGCTTGCGTTACAGCAATCAGTTGGCCGATGTATTTAGCGAATTTTTACCCCAAGGGCAAATCGGTAGCATTAGTACCGTACCAGGAGCGTTTAAAGCGTCAGTTACAAGTGCCGATGATATTACCAGTATGGCAAGACATTATATCCAACATGTTGCGCATCTTGTTCGCCTGGAACGCAGTACCGGGAAGTCGATCATACTGGCAATAGAACCGGAACCATGCTGTTTTCTTGAAACCATCGATGAGTCGATAAAGTTCTTTCACGATCACTTGTATTCATCAGCTGCAGCACAGCAGCTCAGCGATGAGCTTGGCACCTCTGCTAACGACGCACATCATCTTTTGCACAAACATTTAACCTTGTGTCTGGATCTTTGTCATGCGGCGGTGGAGTTTGAAGATTGCAACGATTGTCTTAATGCATTGGACAAAGCCGAACTCGCCATCGGCAAGTTGCAAATCAGCGCTGGCCTGTTATTACCAAAGGTGACAAAGAACAGTGCGCGTGTACTAGAACCCTACATTGACGAGGTATACCTGCATCAGGTAATCGAAAGGAAAGACGGTAAAATCAATCGCTATAAAGATTTGCCAGACGCATTGGCCACACTCAACGACGATGACGCTAATCGCGAATGGCGTGTGCACTTTCATGTGCCGATCTTTCATGATGATCTGGGCGACTTCTGCTCCACCCAATTCTTTATCAGCGAAGCGCTTGAGCGACACAAAATTAACCCGATCAGCGAACACCTGGAGGTGGAAACCTATACCTGGGATGTTCTGCCACCTGCCTTTCGTAGCATACCTGTCGAAGATGCAATTACCCGTGAACTACAATGGGTAGTGAACAAATTATCGTGAATTTCACTACCTTTCTAAAACTTGGCCGGGTATCGAACTTGCCAACTGTGTGGAGCAATACTTTGGCAGGCGCTGTGCTTGCAGGGCTTGCACCAATACCTTGGTCTATCTTGCTTTTACTGTTGGCTATGTCATTGGCTTATATCGGCGGTATGTTTTTAAATGATGCCTTTGATCGCGACATCGACGCTAAGGAACGGCCAGAGCGGCCCATACCTTCTGGTGATGTAAGTGCCCGAAGTGTCTTTATTGCAGGGTATGCGATGTTAGCAACGGCTGTATTGCTTTGCGTACTTACGGCAATGACTACACAGGGCAGCCCTTTGTTCGCCCTTATTACAAGCGTTTTACTGGTCGGGTCGATTGTGCTCTACAACGCATGGCATAAAAACAATCCGATCAGTCCATTTATCATGGGATTATGCCGGGTGTTTGTCTATGTATCTGTCGCATTCGCTTTGATACGCTCGCCATCAATGTCTGTGTATACAGGCGCTTTATGCATACTGTGTTTCCTCATCGGCCTGACTTATACCGCGAAGCAGGAAAACCTTGGCGAAGTAAAAAACCTTTGGCCGTTAGGTTTACTGTCCGTGCCGATTTTATATGCAATTGTTGCTGTGCTAATTGATGCTAGAGTGTGGTTCGCACTGTTGTTGCCACTGTTATTGCTAGTGGGGTGCGTTTTGTGGGCGCTACATAAAGTCCGGCGGCGCGGTGCTGGTGATATTCCTCGCGCAGTGGTTACCATGATTGCCGGTATATCACTGGTAGATGCTGTCCTGATTGCGGTAGCAGCCGGTTTGCCATTGGCACTATTTGCTATTGCTGCATTTTTCTTGACCTTGTTTTTACAACGCTATATTGCCGGCACGTGAAGCACGTCCTCAAGGCGTGCAGTCAAACGGGCTTTAACTATTTTTCAAACGGATCAATATTAAGGCGGTTCATCAGTAGTTCCAACACAGCGAATACCGGCGCGCCAGCTTGTAACGACGAATCGTAGACACTGGCAAGCAGTGCTCGGTCAAATTTGGTTATTGATTTTGGTTCCTCCCGATTGTTAAATGAAAAGAATTTTGAGTCGGTAAAATCGTTAAACAAACCAAATGACTGGTAGATCTCTTCCTGTAAGCAAGTGTTTAGCATAGCTTGTGGAAGGTCACGATTGACATACACAAACGCCTTTCGAATTTCCTGACTGGGTGTTAGAAATGGTGCGAAAAAACACATTACAGCATCGCTCTCTTCAAGTGATCTCTGATACACCTCTCTCAGTGGCAAGGCAGTAGCAATACGCCTAATATCTGCAACGGAGGCAAACAGCACCACCAAGTTGGCGCATTTACCCACGCTATAACTGTCACACAAAGACAGATCGAGATCGTCACTTTCGTTTAGGCGAGCGTGGTATGCATCGGCATCGCGAACGTCGTGTTCTATGAGCGACCAGTCCAAACCCGTCTGCAGGGCAATCTCGCTCGTGATAGTCTGTGCATAAGAGTCACTTTGAACATTAGGTGCATTGACAACAGACAGGCGCACAGGCTCGACCCAGCGGCTAATGACATTCGCGTTGCCACCCAGTATGTGCACTGCCTGGTCGTACAACTGGCGCTGTTCGGGTTTGGATAGCACTGTCTCATCGGCCCAACAAATTGATATTGACGCCATTACGGTCAGAAACAGGGAGATCAGAGCTCGACAACAACAGCACGAACCGTTCTCTCGGACATCAACTTTGTTGTACATTAGTAGTCCAGATAGTAAAGCACTAGTGTACGGCATATACGCTGATTCGCCTGCATCCTAATCACAGCATAAGCTGTGGATGTGATACGGATGTGCCATGGATG
>CAYTJF010000042.1:0-9225 GCA_964437945.1 uncultured Granulosicoccaceae bacterium | reverse complement strand
GGATGTGCCATGGATGAGCCATGGATGTTATGAGGAATACGCAATACATTGAATCAAAACGCTCAAATGGCCTTTCACTCACTGCTCGATGAACTGGGTCAGCACATTCTTGGACAGAAGCATCTGCTCGAACGATTGTTAATCGCTCTACTTGCAGATGGGCATTTATTGGTCGAGGGTTCCCCTGGACTCGCCAAGACACGCGCCATCAAAACACTAGCCAGCCTGATAGATGGAGAATTCCAGCGCATTCAATTTACACCTGACCTGTTGCCCTCAGACATCACAGGCGCCGATGTTTATCGGCCGGACAAAAACAGTTTCGATTTTTTACCAGGGCCGCTATTCCATAATCTCGTACTAGCCGATGAAATCAATCGTGCTCCAGCCAAGGTGCAGTCGGCGTTACTCGAAGCCATGGGTGAACGTCAGGTAAGTGTTGGGCAAAGAACACTTGTTTTACCGGAACTTTTTCTGGTCATGGCAACGCAAAACCAATTGGAACAAGAAGGCACTTATCCATTGCCCGAAGCACAACTGGATCGTTTTCTAATGCATGTGGTTATCGACTATCCAGAATCTGTATTTGAAAATGCGATACTGGAACTTAGCCGTAGTGAAACGACCAATAAGCACTCTGCCAATTCAGCTGCACTGATGTCCGCCGATACTATTTTCATTGCTCGTCAGGAAATTATGCAATTGCACATGAGCCCACCGGTGCAGGAGTATCTTGTGCAGCTTGTTCTGGCAACACGACATTGTGAACGCTATGACGCAAACGTTGCAGAACTGATTGATTTCGGTGTCAGTCCACGTGCAACAATTGCTCTCGATCGCTGCGCGCGAGCACGTGCCTGGATAGCGGGTCGCGATTTCGTCTCGCCCGACGATGTGCAAGCAGTACTGCACGATTGTTTTCGACACCGGATAATTCTGAGCCTTGTTGCTGATGCTCAAGGTCGCAATACCGATTCAGTGCTCGATGAATTGTTAGATCTTGTACCGGTCACCTGAGCTTATGCCTTCTCAGCGCTCATCTACACAAGGAGTCTACGTCACGTTGCCTGAATTAATTGCACTGCGTGCACAGGCAAAGCGTAAGCCATGGCTTGCGGTCACATCGAGTCGAACGACTATACCTGGGGAACAACGTTCCCCAGAACGTGGCCGTGGTATCGAGTTCGAAGAGGTTCGACCGTATTTGCAAGGAGATGATATACGACGTATTGACTGGCGAACGTCTGCACGCAAAGGTACACCTTATACCAAACTATTTACCGAAGAACGCGAGCGATCTGTCTACCTGGCAATTGATCAACGTGTGTCGCTTTTCTTTGGCTCGGGAAAGTACTTTAAGTCAGTAGCGGCAGCGCGGGCGGCAGCACTGATCGGTTGGTCATTTGTGTTGTGTGGTCATCATCTGAGCGGCGTTGTCGTGGGTCAGTCGATCATGAAAACCAAAGCGCACGCCTCACAACGCGCTTTACTGCAATTGCTTAACGCAACCACGCTGGCCAATCGCCAGTTATCAGCACACACAACAGATACCCATACACAATTTCAGCTATTGGATGAATGTATCGCCAATGCAAAACGAGGCACCACGGTTACCGTCGTCAGTGACTTTTCCGATTGGAATGACTCCGCTTCCCATTCCCTACAACTACTATCGAAAAAGTGTACCGTGCGACTGGTGAGAATTATTGATGCTCTGGAAGACACATTACCGCGCCGAGCGCTGGTAAGTATAAGTGATGGTCAGACCCAAAGAACAGTAGCGCTTAATTCTTCAACACAGGAAAAGCATCTGGCATACCGACAACAGCTTACTGAAAAATTACGCAGCGATTGCCAACGCTTAAATGTGAGCCTGACCGTGCTGCATACAAATGATGAGTTAAACAGTTTGTGGAGCTATGACCTTAATGGATAAAACTCCTTCCACAACTGATGGCGATTTCGTTGGTATTGAACCACAACAACTGGAACAGCTGCAGGGTTTGCATCTACCTCAAACAATTGGCTGGTGGCCGCTCGCACCTGGCTGGTGGATACTCGCCATTGTATTACTAGCCGCCATATTGTTTGGTTTTTTTTATACATACTACCGTCGGCGACACCAAAATGATGATACGCACTGGCTAAATCAAATAAACCAATGTTATGAAGATTGGCGCAATCATCAGCAAAGTACTTTGTATCTGCAGCGAATCAATAGACTACTCCGTGTACAGGCAGTAAAAATATCTGGTCGACGCCAGGTTGCGAGGCTTTCCGGAAAAGACTGGGTTAATTTTTTGTCAAAGACAACCACGGTAACCCCCTCTGAAGAGCTTCAGTATCTGTTGTCAGAAGCCTGTTATAAGAACAATGCGACCGTTGAAGTCGACAAGGTGCATCCAGCAATAGTGCGAATGTCGCAAGAGTTGATTTATGCGCATGCAAATCGATCAGTTAACTCAGTAGCAAGTACTTCCCGATGATTAGCTGGCAATGGCCCTGGATGTTTTTGCTATTGCCATTACCAATTCTATTGCGCAGTTTGTTTACAACTTATCAGTCCACACCGACAAGTGTAAGAGTACCTTTTTACAACAACCTGGCCACCCTGTCTGATCAACGCGCCGTCACGACCAGTAGTTCAAAGTCTGTAGTGGCATTAAGTGTTGTGTCGTGGTTAATGTTATTGACAGCTGCATCCAGACCAATGTGGTACGCGGACCCAGTTGCGATTAGCACCAGTGGTCGCGATCTCTTACTGGCAGTCGACCTGTCTGACAGTATGCGCATTGAAGACATGCGCATTAAAGACTCGAACGGCGCCGAACAGTTAATCACTCGCATGCAGGCGATAAAGCAGTTAGCGGGTGATTTTATTCAACGCCGCCGAGGTGATCGGGTTGGATTGATACTGTTTGGACAACGAAGTTATCTTCAAACACCATTAACATTTGACAGCGACTCTGTTGTGATTCAGCTTGAGGAAGCGTTACCGGGATTTGCCGGATCATCAACTGCAATTGGTGATGCAATAGGTTTGGCCATCACCACTTTGCGTGATCGTACTGCAACAAGTCGGGTATTGGTGTTGTTAACGGACGGCGAAAACACCTCAGGGTCGGAGCCTGCCGACGCGTTGCAAGTAGCCTTCGATGCCGACATTCGAATTCATACTATTGGTATTGGCTCCACCAGTATGCTGGTGCGTGATGTATCAGGTAATCTTCGCAAGATCGATCCGTCTAAAGATCTTGATGAAGCTATGCTACAAACAATAGCAGATGCCACTGGTGGACAATATTTTCGAGCACAAAATCCAACTGAGATGGCAGCCATATATGAACTCATCGAATCACTCGAACCGATGCAAAATGAACAGTTTCAACGCCCTGAACGCAGTCTCTATCATTGGCCTTTAGCTGCAGCTTTGATCTCAACACTGATGATGTTTGTTGTGCGCGCCCGGGTGCAACAATGACTGAAACTATTTCCAATATTCAGTTTCTCAGGCCGGCGTGGCTACTGGTATTGCCAATTTTATGGTTGTTACAAATGTGGTGGCACAAAAGATCGTCATCAGGTGGTTGGGCCGGACACATAGATGCGGACAAGATTGAAGTGCTTCGGATAAATACCAATCGATCGCGTATTCATTCCTGGCTTGTGTTCAGCGCCTCGATGCTTGCCTGCTTAGCACTTGCCGGTCCAAGCTTGCACGCCCTACCTGGCAAAGTAGCCGGCAATCGTCAAGCCATGGTCATTTTATTTGATCTGTCACCGTCCATGTTAGCCCGCGATGTTGCTCCCAGCCGTTTAGATATAGCCCGATTCAAATTAATAGACCTGTTGCGACGACGTACTGATGGTGAAACTGCATTAATCGCGTATGCAGGCGATGCTCATCGGGTATCCCCACTGACCGATGATCACGCCGTGATTGAAAACCTTGTACACACTCTGCACCCAGAAATCATGCCAATACAGGGCAATCAACCAGAAATTGCGGTAGCACTTGCGCTGGAATTGTTTACAGGGGCAGAGTTAGAACAAGGGGATATTGTTTTTATCACTGATGGTATGCCAGAAGAAGCGGCAATGTCGATCAACACCGCTCTTCCAGACAGCTACCGTGTATCGGTACTTGCAGTCGGTACTGAAGACGGTGCCCCCATTCCGTTAGTAGATAGCGGTTTTTTACTTGATCAAAATAACAACATGGTGATGGCCAGACTGGACGCATCGGTAATGGAAAATCTCGCCGCAAACCACAACGGCAGGTTTACAACCAATACGGTAGGTGATGCCGACATTGACCATCTCAGCGGATTAACACCTTTGCCGTTTCGAGCGCGAGTCAAAGGGGAATTTCAAACGTTTGATCGTCAACATGACGCCGGTTATTGGCTGGTTCTGTTAATGATACCAATAGCGCTGTATGGATTTCGGCGTCACGTGTTGTGGATAGCGATACCGGCCGTGCTTGTATCACCTGAGAGCCAGGCATTCGACTGGAACGATTTATGGCGCACTAAAAATCAACAGGCCGCTGTAGCTTTGCAGCGCGAAGATTACGAACAGGCGCAATTACTGTTCGCCGATCCGAAGTGGAAAGCCGTGGCAGCCTTTAAAAATGGAGACTACACTGTCGCTGCCAAATTATTGGAACATGCCACAACAGCTGATGACTATTATAACCTCGGCACCGCACTTGCAGCCGCTGGAAATTTCGAACGATCGATTGAAGCTTTGGATCAGGCACTGGCGCTATACGGTAATCCTGACACCCACGGTTTTGCAGATGCGCTATTAAATAGATCACTGGTATTGAAATGGATAGAGCAACAGCAGGAATCTGCGACAGATGAGGAGTCGTCCGATCGCGACACAAATAGCGATAGTAACGAAGAATCTGCTGCAGAGTCCGATGATGGTGATGATGATGTGGAATCTGATAGTGATGCAGCACCTGCGGATCAACCCAGTGTTGGTGGCGCGGTTGGCGCCGGTAATACTCTCGATCAAACGCAGCTTGAGCAACAAGGTAGCTCTGGTAGTCGGCAGGACACTGCAGATGATGAGACGAGCGATTCCGCTGACGATGCAACCGCTGTAAACGAACCTGGTTCTATAAAAAGCGCCAACAATATAAATGGATTTGACGCAAACAGCGGGGCTGCAGAGATTGAAAATAATAACAATAGAGTGCTCAATCCCTACAGCGAGCAATGGTTAAGGACCTTGCCACAAGACCCCGGTGGTTTTATGCGGCGCAAGTTTCAACATCAGACTCAAACCCGTAGTCAGGCCCAGTCAGTTGAGTCGTTGTCTGATCAGAACAAACTGAACATCGAAGGTTTGCGTTACTGATGGCCAGATTCCTACCTCTATTGATCATGTTGTTAGCTGCATCCAATATTAATGCAGCACTACCCAAACTGCATGCAAGTGTCGAGATCGATCGAGCACAGGCATACGTCAATGAACAAATTCTCGTTACCGTGCGCGTAACTGCTCCAGCTATCGCATTTAATGTCACGAAACCTTATCTGGAGCTTGAGAGTGTCGAACTACAGGCTTTGCACAAACGCGAATTCGACCAAAAAATCGATGGCTCAAATTTCTTAGTAAGCGAGATTGTGTATGCGGTGTTCGTTCAAGAACCGGGTGAGCTTACTATTCCATCCCTGCGTTTCAAGGCAACACTTCCGGTCACCGAGTCAAGCAATAGCCGTAATCCAATACTGACGACTGAAACAAGCGTAAAACGATTGAAAATAATTCCAACAAAATCAGCCAATGTACCGTGGTTGCCAGCGCAGTCAGTCAGTGTTAAAAGTGTCTGGTCAGCCGAAAACAATACTGAGTTTCGCGCTGGTGAACCTGTTAAGCGGACTATCTCAATCATCATAGAAGGTCAGCACCCGGCAGCAATTCCAGACATTGCTATACCTGAAGCAGAAGGGGTAAAAAGCTACCCGGATTTACCGCAACTAGAATTAAAAAAATCAATTACCGGGCTTGGTGGAATACAAACTCGATCGATGACCTTAATAATGGAAGAGGCCAACACTGTGACCCTGCCTGCGTTAAGAATTGACTGGTGGGATATCAATGATCACACTTGGAAGCAAGCAACATTACCCGAAGAAACCGTTACGGTAAGGCCAGCACCAGAATCACCGAATTGGGTAAACGTACGAAATCGTTATCGTTGGGCAGTCCTGCTGTTATCTGCAATAACACTGGGCTTAGCGTTATTGTGTGCAGCACTATGGCGTAAACGACACCCGAATTGGACCATAGAAACACCACATGGCGCGCGAATACCAAAAATATCGGAAAAAACGGCCTGGTCGCAACTTCGGCGCAGCCTAAAACAACAACAACCTGCGCAGGTACGACGAGACCTGTTAGTCTGGGCACGAGTACGTTGGCCCGCGCTTGGAATCACGCGGTTGGATCAACTTGAACGCATAGACAGCGATCTTACATCATCAATTTTCAGGCTGAATAGCAGTCTGTATGCTAAAGAGCCCAAGCCCGATGTTGACTATGGAACGATCACCCAAGTCTTGCTACGATTACGCAAAGTCAATAATCGAATTGCTGTTCAATTCGCAGATGGGGTGCAACAAAGACTGTATCCTGATAAGCAAGAATACTAAGTCAGCCTGTTGGCACGGATACCTGATACATACCCATGAACTCGGCACCTGAAGTTAAAAACCCTATAATCAATCTGCTGCCCGAGATCAACGCCGCGCTTAGTCAGGCAATGGAAGCACGACCAGGTTGCCCGGAACAACTTCTCAATGCCATGCAGTACATGTTACTTGCACCGGGTAAGCGTTTGCGGCCAGCGTTGGTGCTTATGGCTGCCGAAGCTGCTCAGTGCGATAGACGACTGGCAATTCCGGCGGCTGTTGCTGTGGAAATGATCCATACCTACTCACTAATACACGACGATCTTCCAGCCATGGATGATGATGATCTTCGCCGTGGTCAACCTTCCTGCCACATCCAGTTTGATGAAGCCACCGCTATTCTTGCTGGTGATGCCCTACTTGCCGGCGCATTCGAAGAACTGGCTAAAGCCGAGCTACCACCCTTACGTGTTCAGCAAGCGATTCAAGTGCTTGCACAATCGGCTGGCAAATCGAATCTTGTCGGTGGACAGATGGATGACTTACTAGCAGAATCAAATTCGGTTGACCACACGCTTGAACTGCTTGAATCCATTCACCACCGAAAAACAGGCGCCTTGTTCCGCGTTTCTTTAAAACTTGGTGGTGTACTAGCCGGGGCAAACCAAACGACGCTCGATTCACTTGGTAGATACGCCACTCATCTCGGTCTTGCATTTCAAATTGTTGATGATCTTCTCGACTGGAATGGCGAGCAGCAAACTATTGGAAAACGCAGCGGCAAAGATGCCATACGAGGCAAACTCACTTATCCTGGCCTTTTAGGTGAACCGGCAAGCCGTGAGCGGGCAAATACCCTTGTTGAAGAAGCGAAAGCTGAGGCAAGCAAATTTGGTATGCATGGGCGTCGACTCGTGTCGCTGGCCGAATTTGTTTTATCGAGAAGTTATTGATATTCATTGCCGATTAACTGCACAGCCGATTAACTACACAGCCGATTCATCGCACAGCTGAATAAATACAAATACATACCGTAGATTCCGACACATAGAATCAATGAAATTATTTACTACACCAATAGCAATTCGTAGTAGCCTCATAATGCTATCCCTGCTGACAACAACTGTCACTGCAAAAACATGGGAGTGCGGGGAACGCAGTAATCTACCACTGGAAGGCAGGAACTACTGCGCCGCTGGAGATTTTCGTCAATCTGAAATAGATTTAAGAAATGCGCTGGATGCGCTGCTTAAAAAATACATTATTGCTTTTGGCGATGCTAGTGCTATGAGTAATGCCCAAAGCGCTTTCGAATTATACCGCGACAACCAGTGCTCGGCTGAGAATAAACACATTGAAGACAAGCCATTCTATCCAATGATTGTCGCTCAGTGCAAAACACGAATGACGAACTTGCGCATTGACGAGATTAAACGTATGCAAAATTTTGAGAAGCGGTAACTATTACGAAACAAAATGCCTTGGCCTAAAACAATTTCCCATTGCAAGTAACACGCTCAAGCCTGGAGCACTTTTGCTCACACGCCTCGGCGTTTCCGCCGCTCCAGCATTTTGGTGTGTGCCTCATCCGAACCATCGTGAAACGAGCCAAACCATTTGTCCAGCGGAATCATGCCGTCAGCATAATTTACTTCGAAGTATCGATGATGCAAGTAGTGCGCATAGAACGAATTATCGATGCTGTTTTTGTCGTTTAATTCCATGCGATCAAACCCGGTGTGACCAACCGATGGTGCCAGACCAAGCCTTGAAGCCAGATTAATCATGTGTATCGGGTGTGATGGAATAAAGAAAAACAACAAGATGGTGCAGAAATACAGCACATGTTCAATCGGGTGCATCGATAGTCCGGACCAGGGGCCAGGATTGACGTTGCGATGGTGCAGTGCGTGAGCCACTTTGTACAGTGGTGGCCAGTGTAGAAATCGATGCACAAAGTAAAAACCGGCTTCGTGTATGGCAGGAACCAATAAAAACAGCAGGAAAAAAATGACGGGACTGTCTGTAGGAGAAACAAACGGAATTTTTCCGCTGGCGTATCCCCACAGCAATAATACCTCGTAGGAGGTCCATATAGGCACACCACTGGCTAGACTCCAAAACATATTGTCTTTCGTCTGATTATTGAAGGTAAATTTTGAGGATTCTTTTGCTGGCCAGCTACGATTGTATTTAAATCGATTATCCTGCTTTTTCCAAACATACAGCCATAGATGCCAGGCACCAATAAAGATAAACGCCATTACCATATTACGCGCTAGTACCGTGAGCATCCAACCCGGTGAAAGTGTTTGCATCGTCTCCATGGACGGTGTCAGAAACACCCATATACCCACAGCCATTAGCGCATACAGCATGTTAGACGGTAAAAAATAGCCAGGCACACCAAAAAAGAACTTGGACAATGCTTTCGGATCGGGTGGCCAGGTGAAAAAGGGCCCGTAACTTATTAATTTCTTGGGAATCCAATACCCTCGATTATCTTCTGTACCAAATTCAGATTCGCTCATGAGATCACCTGTATAATTCAATCACTTACACTACTCAATCACTAACA
>CAYTJF010000041.1:0-29627 GCA_964437945.1 uncultured Granulosicoccaceae bacterium | reverse complement strand
CATGTCGAGCCATGTTGCAAAGCCTGCAAACCCGGCTCCAGATTTTTGCATGCTTGCAACGGCTTGTGCAGGAACCAGTTTGGCGCGTTGAGTACCAAACAGATCAGTGAAATTAAATAAAAAAAACCGTACGCCTTTGTCTTTGGCAAACTTGGCTAGGTTCGACATAGTTGTGCTCCTGTTTTTCCAGTATTTATATCTGTCGTGTTGTTATACATGATGCTGTTTATGTGTAGTGACATTCGTTGACTTATCTGCCTGGGACTATCTCGACTCATTGCTTCCTGGTATCCAGCTGGTGCCAGCTAATGGTACCTGTGCCATTGCTGATGCTTCTACACTCAAGGCAACCAGGTCTTCGGGTTCGAGATTATGTACATGATTCTTGCCGCAGGCGCGTGCGATGGTTTGTGCTTCCAGCGTCATTACGTTTAAATAGTTCGACAGCCTGCGTCCAGCCTTCACAGGGTCTAGGCGGGCGGCAAGTGCAGGATCTTGAGTATTGATACCTGCCGGGTCCTGGCCCTCATGCCAATCATCGTATGCACCAGCTGTCGTACCAAGCTGCTGGTATTCCTGTTCGTATTGAGGATGATTGTCACCAAGCGCTACTAATGCTGCCGTTCCAATTGATACCGCATCTGCGCCTAAGGCAAGGGCTTTGGCGACATCAGCGCCGTTGCGAATACCGCCAGAAATAATCAGTTGAACCTTTCTATGCATATCAAGATCTTGCAAGGCTTGTACAGCTGGACGAATGCAGGCCAGAGTGGGTTGACCTACATGTTCAATAAAGACATCCTGGGTTGCCGCTGTACCACCTTGCATACCGTCGACCACCACGACGTCGGCACCGGCTTTTACGGCCAGAGCCGTATCGTAGTACGGGCGAGCGCCGCCAACTTTTATGTATATTGGCTTTTCCCAGTTGGTTATTTCTCGTAGTTCAAGAATTTTTATTTCAAGATCATCCGGTCCGGTCCAGTCCGGGTGTCGGCATGCTGAACGCTGATCGATACCTTTAGGCAAGGTTCGCATGTTAGCAACACGATCTGATATTTTTTGACCCATTAACATGCCACCACCACCCGGTTTAGCACCCTGGCCAACCACGATTTCAATAGCATCTGCTTTTCGCAGATCATCTGGGTTCATACCATACCGCGATGGCAGGTATTGATACACCAACATGGCTGAATGTTCGCGCTCTTCAGGAGTCATTCCCCCATCACCAGTGGTGGTAGATGTGCCTGAAGAATTAGCACCGCGACCTAACGCTTCTTTGGCTTGACCCGAGAGCGAACCGAAGCTCATGCCCGCTATGGTAATAGGTATGGCAATTTCCAGAGGTTTACTTGCATGCCGATCACCAAGAACCACATTGGTGCCGCAGTTTTCCCGATAGCCTTCGAGTGGGTAACGAGACATGGATGCGCCGAGAAACAGCAGGTCATCAAAATGTGGAAGTTTGCGTTTGGCACCACCACCGCGAATGTCATAAATGCCCGTACTGGCAGCTCGTCTTATTTCCGATAAGGTATATTCATCAAACGTGGCTGAGTGTCGCGGTAGTGTTTGTGGTTGTTTTTTTGTTGTCATGACTATCAGTAATCGCCAGCATTATCGGGCTGGAAGTTGTATAACGTTCGGGCCGATCCGTAGCGTTTGAATGTGTTGGCCTTGGCGTCAATGCCTGAGCGAGTGAGTAAACTGGTCAATCTCTCAAGGTGCTCGTCGTTCATCGGCTTCTCTTCGCAATCTGCCCCCAGACTCTCAACATTACCTTGTACATAAATAACAGCTTCATAGATTGAGTCGCCCAAGGCTTCACCAGCGTTGCCACAAATAACCAGATTGCCAGCCTGGGCCATAAATCCGGACATGTGACCAACGGATCCGCCGACTACTATGTCGATGCCTTTCATTGATATGCCACAACGAGACGATGCATCACCTTCGATAATCAACAAGCCACCATGCGCGGTAGCTCCAGCAGATTGACTCGCGTTACCGGTGACCCTTACAGTACCGGACATCATGTTTTCAGCCAGGCCCACTCCGGCATGACCCTTAATGGTGACATTGGCTTGCTGGTTCATACCAGCACAATAAAACCCTGCATGTCCGTCGATGGTAACGTTAATCTTGTGCTTTAAACCACATGCAATTGCGTGTGCTCCCATCGGGTTGGTTACCGTGTATTGCGAATCGGTGATCTCGTCAGCCTGCAACGTTGAGTTGAGTGCTCTGAGACCGATTTTTTGAAGATCCAAACTTTGCATTACTCAAGCTCTCCCCAGGCGTAAATTGTTTGTGGTTTGGGTTCCCAGATATTGGCAGTTTCGGAGCCTGGCAAGGTTGCAATGGCGCGATACTCGGTGGCCATTGCTACCCAATCTTCAGTTTCTGCCAACACAGCGTGCTTGCAGGCAATGGGGTCTCTTAGCACGGCAAAGCCGTTAGTGGTTCCAACGCAAAAAGTATAAAAGCCATCAAGATCAATCAATGCCTGTTCCAGAGCTTGACGCAAACTCATGCCTTCTCGGATTTTTAATGTCATGTAGGCAGCTGCAACCTCAGAGTCATTTTCTGTCTGAAATTCCAGCCCGCACTTTTCCAGTTGCTCGCGAAGTCGATTATGATTGGACAAAGAACCATTGTGCACAAGACATAAATCGGCCCCTGTTGCAAACGGATGAGAACCGGCGGTGGTCACTGCGCTTTCCGTAGCCATGCGAGTATGGCCGATCATATGTGTGCCGCCTGCAGCGCTCAGGTCGAACCGTGAGTAGACGGCTTCAGGCAGTCCGACCTCTTTGAATATTTCCAAACTCGAACCAGAACCAACCAGCCGTACACCAGGACGATTTCTTTTTAGCCAGTCACGTACGCTTTGTTCAGGTGCATCGCTAACGAGAATGGCATGCGAATCGATTTGCCTGATGTTCGACTTGCTTTGGCAGTCACTATCCAAAGCTGCGCTCAACTGCTGCCAGTCATAGTCAGCTTGATCATGAGCCAATGAGTATTTGAGCTGATTGGAATCAACGGCGTCCCGGTAGATTGCCACTCCGGCTGAATCCGGTCCACGACTTTTCATTTCCGTAAGCATCGGTTGGAATAAAAATCCCAGCTTTGGGCGCAGTGCTTCATTTTTTAAATACAGTCCGACAATGCCACACATAAGGGCAGCTCCAGATAGTGATCAATAACTGGGTATGACGCTATCATGCTAAGCTGTTACATTCAATTCAAAGCGCGTCGCGGTTGCCTGTTGAATACTCAAGCCCATTTGTTATTAGCTGCAGCGCTATTGTGTAGGTCGGCTAGTCTTTGCAACCCATCGACATTGCGCAGATCGCCGACGGATGAATCAAATGAAACAATAATCAATTCGCCGGTACTATGGCGCACAGTACCGGCGCTCAGTGGAGGCACAGATCAAAGGGTTTGGCCAGCCAATGCGGCAGTTTTGGTAGGTGCGTTAATGCCGGACATCAGCTTGTTTTTGATGTTTGCTCAAGCGAAAGCCAGAGGTATAGACGATGATGTCATCTGGGGTGAGCTTTATTATTCTGCCTTTTGGCAAAATATCGGAGCGATGACAAATTCTGTACCGGTATATCTTGCATTAACAGTACTGGGGTGGTGTTTGCTTGCACGAATGAGATCTCAGGCGATAGTCATTCTTGGTTTTGGTTTAGCAGCATTGCTGCACTGTCTAACTGATTTGCCTTTGCATGTTGATGACGGTCACGCTCACTTCTGGCCGTTTTCAGCATGGATCTTTGAATCGCCTGTTTCTTATTGGGATTCAGATCACTATGGCAACTACTGGTTGCCGATCGAATTTTTAATAGCCAGCTTGTCTACTCTGACAATATGGCGTGCATTTCAATCCAGGTGGGTGCGCGTTGCTGTTGTTTTCGGGTTGTTGTTTTATCCGATGATGCTGGTGTTTTGGCTTTATTTGATGCGTTAATAAAATCCAGGTCTGTAGTTAAAGTTCAATGTGTAATATGGAACAGAACCAGTTGGACATCTGCTTTGAAGATAAGTACCTGCTGGTTGTAAACAAGCCGAGCGGGGTATTGTCTCAACCAGGAAAAACGGTGGATGGTTCTATCGCGACTCAAGCGAAAAACGCTTATCCGGATGCCACTGGTTCTATGTTGGTTCACCGACTCGATATGGATACGTCTGGATTGCTGATACTGGCAAAATCTCGACCAATGCATCGTCATCTTCAGCAACAATTCGAACAACGGCAAGTTAACAAACGCTACGTAGCGATTTTGTCTAAAGCGCCAGTTGGCCTGGGAGGACGCATACGGCTACCAGTTAGAGTGGATATCGAAAATCGACCATCGCAAATCGTTTGTTTTGACTATGGCAAAACAGCTGATACGCTATGGTATCGTTGGTCGCTGGCGGAAGGTACTGTCAATACCCGTGTGGTATTCAAACCTGTTACGGGGCGAACTCATCAGCTACGCGTGCATGCAGCGCATCCGCTAGGTTTAAACGCGCCGATAGTTGGAGACAGGCTGTATGGCGAAGAGTCCACTAGACTTATGCTACATGCTGATCAAATAGCCTTTACACATCCTGTTACTGATCAACGTATTCAGTTGAGTTGTTCAGCGCCGTTTTGACAATAAAGAACCACGTTATGGTACCGAATGGGTAGTGTAGCCATAACTAGAGCAAATGATACTGAGCAAATTACAGGAACGTGCGCATGAAGCAGTTTGTTGTTGCATACCTTTCAAGCTTGTTGACCTTTATCGTCATTGACGCAGTATGGCTAGGTTTGGTAGCAAAGAAATTCTATGCCAGTCAATTAGGTTCTTTAATGCGCGAAGACATACTGTTCCTGCCAGCAGGTGTTTTTTACCTGCTTTACTCCGCTGGAATTGTATTGTTGGCAGTGAGGCCTGAGCAGCCCCATTTATCTTTGCTCAATGTGGCTTTCTATGGTGGTGTTGTCGGCTTTATTGCGTATGGCACCTACGATGTGACTAATCTGGCTACCATTAAAAATTGGCCACCGCTGATGTCTATCGTTGATCTGGTATGGGGAACTGCCATATCGTCACTGGTCGCGGTTGCTGGCGCAATAGCTGCGCGCTATTTCGCAAGTTAAATTCTCTTGCGCCTACATTGCTGGAGCTTGACTGGAACTTTATTAAGTTGAGCGGACGTGATGCGACCGCGACAACTCAGAGAACCAATTGCCGCTGCGCTTAACGGTTCTACGTTGCGTACCATAGTCTACGTGAATGAGCCCAAAGCGCATGGTGTAGCCTTCAGCCCATTCAAAATTATCCATCAGGCTCCAGGCAAAATAACCGAGAACTGGGACACCGGCTTTGTGCGCGTTGACTACAGCTTCTATATGGTCGTTAAAGTATTGCACCCGACGAGCGTCATCGACGACACCGTCTTTAGGTTCATCGTTGAAGCAGGCACCATTTTCCGTTATGTAACAGGGTGGTAATTGATATTGTTGGTAGACGTCTATTAGTAGTTCCTGGAATGTATCAGCGTTTATCTCCCAATCCAGGTCAGTGCGGTCGTATGGCTTTTCAGGAAAGGTTTGTGTTGTATGCGGGAATATTGAATCTGGCTTGCGTGCATTCACCACTCTTGTGGGTGTGTAGTAATTCAAGCCCCAGAAATCCAGTGGCTGCTTAATGGTGCTTAAATCAGCTTGCCAGTCACTTGGAAGGTGCTTTCCGAGTGATTCGGTCACCGTACTGGGATAACTACCTTTAAACAGCGGGTCCAGGAAAGCGCCATTGTTAAATGCTTGATGCCGGATAGCCGCTGATTTGTCCTCGACATCGTCCGTACCTGGGTAGATTGACTGCAGGTTGAGTACAATGCCGATAGGCAGATCTGGTTTGATAGACCTGATTTGTTTTACTGCCAGGCCGTGAGCCAGATGTTGATTGTGGATGGTTTTCATGGTGAGGGATATGTCTTTTTTACCCGGTGCGTGAATGCCCACTAGATATCCCAAAATCGATGAACACCATGGCTCGTTAAATGTGCTAATCGACGCCAGTCTATCGCCAAAGCGTGAGGTTATAAGTGCAGCGTACTCGCTGAATGCCTTAGCCGTATCGCGGTGTGTCCATCCGCCTGAATGCATCAAAGCTGACGGCAGGTCCCAGTGGTATAGCGTGGCGAACGGTTGTAGTTGTCGTTCAAGGCAGCCATCGATAAGGCGGTCGTAGAAAGCCAAGCCTTTTTCGTTGATCTTGCCTGTACCTTTGGGTAGTACTCGGGGCCAGGAAAAAGAAAACCGGTATGCATCAACATTGAGGCCAGAAATTAAATCCAGGTCGGTTTCCCAGAGATTGTAATGGTCGCAGGCTGTGTCACCGTTGTCGTTATTAGCTACTTTTCCACGTTGAAGACAAAAATCATCCCAAATCGAAGGACCGCGGCCATCGGTTTTAACAGCCCCCTCTATCTGGTACGCTGAGGTTGCTACGCCAAAAATGAAGTCTTGCGGTATTTTGTTGAGTACAGAATTGGTATTGGACATGGCATTTTTTGGATTTTTTTGGCTAAATTCAGTCGCAGCCACTGGTATAATTAGGTAATTTGACAGTGCAGCTATTACAGCAGGAAATTGTGACAGCTAATACCCGAAAACAATGTGAATTAGCTGCTTTTGGCACCAATATTTGTTAGCGTTACAGTACTTAGCATTGGTTTTAGTCCAGCTACTTTTGGTCTAGTTGCCCATCATGTGTTGTGTCGCATCTACCAAAGCGTTGTATAGGGTTGCCAAACTAAAGCTGATTGGTGTGAATTTACGGGGCAGCGAAGCCCCAAAAGGCAGAATTAATGCGAAACATTAACAGACTCATGTCGTCAGACACCAATGAAATTTTCGTTCGAGTCAAGAAGCTGCAGATCGGATCGGTAAAGCTACGAAGATATTCAGGGTTTGTTCTGATTGGTGTCATGTCGCTATTTCTAGTAGGCTGTGCTGGAACCGGCAACAACAATAGCACTCCCAGCGCAACAAACAGTGATCAGTTAAAACCGCCTACTGAAGTAGAATTGCGAAACGACATGGTGCGCAACTTGCTTTCCGTCGTGCCTCAGTTGCTCGAGCCCTTTAATACAACGATTCAATTTAATGAATCCGAATCGGTCGATGTGATTCCCGCTGTTGAAGAGCTGGTCAAGCTTGGGTATGGGATGCAGCGAGTCGATGCCGATCAAGGAAAATATTTTCTGGACATTAATGATGTCACGCTAGCTGGAGACATCGCAAATAAAGAAACTCGATTGAGAGTGGCTCTGGGTGATATAGAACTGACTCGGTCATACAAAATAGTGAATGCCCGAGAATATGATGCGAATAGCGCCTCTAAAAACCCAAAAGTACGATTGGTGTGGCGCGATGATCAGACTATACTGCCAGCGGGTCCGATGTTATTAGCTGGAACGCGTCTACCGGTGAAAGTTGATGGATATGAATTAGACTTAAGCGCCGACACACGCGGAAATGAATTAACACTAACACCAAGTACCGCGCAATACACGGCAGCAGCGCCTATCGAAGGTGGTATTCCAAGCATCGCGCTGATAACAGATGATTTAATACAACAAGTCGCGCAGAACTCATTCCCCGGGGTTGGCATGCCAGACTTGTCTGTTGATACGTTTACGCTTGAGAACATGACTCATGTTTTCGATGAAGCTTTTGCTTCTCTTTCGGACAACTACACACGAATTAGACGTGAGACTGTTATCTTCCCAAATGACTCACAGGTTCTTGGTCGACCGGGCAAATTAATCGTAAGAAAAATAATTGGCCGATACTCGGAAAACTCCGATATTGTCGGTATTGTTGGTTGCAGTAATGGATATACCGATCTTGACATTGGCAACGAGGGACTGGCTTTGGGTAGGGCCAAACGTATTGCCGAGGAGTTTTACTCGGCGGGTGTTTCTCGCGATAGAGTATTCAACGAAGGTTGCTGGGGCTCAAGTGCAGGTACGCCTGGGTTTCCAAATCGCGGTGTTGTGATTGATCTGTGGCGTCGAAAGGGATAGTTCGGAGAAAAGCCAAATGATCAATTTAAAAATTTATGTTTGCATATTGCTCTTGCTCGTATTCTCTGGCTGCGCAGCGCCGTTAAGCCAGCGAGACAATGCCGAATTCATGCCATTGATTGGTGGTGAACCCATTATTGTGGCGAGCACATCGTTGACAGAATTGCGACTACTGAAATTGATTTCGACTAATCTGGTTTCTGCCTTAGTACAAGTGCCTGAGATGAAAGTGGGTACTGCTACTCTACAGGTGTCTAGCCCAACGACTGCGTTTGGGAACACGCTTATTCGTGCTTTGGAAGATGCTGGATTCGGCATTCAACGCGTTTCTGCAGATCAGGGGCTCAACTACGTAACCTATGGTAAACGATTGTCTGAAACTGAAGCGGGCCAGGTAACCGACTACAGTGTTGCTGTCGGTGAAATTGAAGTGCGCCGTGAATACAATCTGAAAAAGTCAAAAGTTTTCCCATCATCTTTGTTGGTTGTTACCGGAACTGACAGCATTGTCGACATCAGTCTGGATGACTCAATATTCGCAGAGCAGGGCGGTACAGGCGATACTTTTATTTCTGGCGTCGGTGGCAACACGCTCGATTCACCAACAACTGACGTCAATACGGTAGTTGTAAACGACTATGATGCAAAGCCGCTTGGCAAAAGGACTGATCAAAGCAGTGTTCTAAGCCAGGCGCGAAAAAGAATTTATAGCAAAGAAAGTGCTGAGCGTCCCATCAATCTTGAACCTTACCGTCGGGTGCGTCGAACTGTACTTATTTTTGAAGACCAGGGTTCAAACGTTATGGGGCGCGGTAATAAACTCGCGATTACTGAATTGGCTGCGAACTTCCAGCGGGGCGATATATTTTCCATCTCAGCTTGCAGTGATGTCGATGGTCGTAACCAACAAGCTGAGCTGCGAGCTGTTCGAGTCGAGGAAGAGTTTGTGAGTCATAATGTAGAACCTGGTTCAGTTCAAATCGAACCGTGTGTCCGAGCAAGCTACCGACATCCCTCGGATACATCGCCGATCGCAGTGTCAGTTGTGCAGCACCGGAAAAACTAGAAAGATGACCGGGAGGGTGTACGACTGGATTATAACTTCGAAGTTTATATGAGTATGTTGATGGGTGTACATTGGTTGAGTATAGAGGGAATCAATATGAGAAAATCTTCTACTGTGATTAAAACGAAAGTTGCCGCGTTATTGCTGTTTTCATTATTTTTTTTCTCGTCGCAGACGCAGGCATTTTTAGTCTCCGATTTTAAGGGTAATCGAGTTGATGTGCAGGACTACATAGGCGGTGGTCTCTGGACGGTAGTAATGCTGTGGCAGCTTGACTGTATTCCGTGCGAAGAGCAAAAACCAGCCGTTGAGGCGTTTCATAACAAGTACAAATCTTCCTCGGCACATGTGGTTGGTTTGGTAATGGATGGTCATGAGTACATGCCGCAAATCCAGGCATTTGTGGACAAAAAACCGACTGCTTTTCCAAGTCATGTTGTTTTTGGCGATGTGTTTGGTGATCAGATTGTAAAAGAGACAGGCAAGGATTTTCCGGCAGCGCCAGGTTATCTGGTCTACTCACCAGATGGTGAGCTTAAACTAGCACTCAACAGCCGTATAAATATTAATGAGCTTATTGGCTACATTGAAAATCAGTTTGGCAGCTGACAAATCAGCCAGGGATAATTTCAAACACACATGATAATTTCAATTTTTAACTGTATTTCTAAGCGTTTGTGTCACCGTAAAACTATTATTCGATTAGCAGCATTAATACTTCTTGGTTGTGGTAGCGCCTTATTTTCAGGTTTGGCATACAGTCAATCTGGTAGCACCTTGCTCGAAGTCAAAAAGCGCGGCAAAGTCCGATGTGGTGTAAGTGATGGTTTGCCAGGATTTGGACAACCAAATAGCCTGGGTGACTATACTGGATTAGATGCTGACTTTTGCAGAGCGGTATCCAGTGCAATATTCGACGATCCGAACGCAGTAGATTTTGTACCGCTAACCACTACGGTGCGGTTTGATGCAATTAAAGATCGACGTATTGATGTGTTGGCCCGAAACACCACATGGACGCTATCAAGAAATACAGCACATGGAGAGTACGTTGGTGTCAACTACTATGACGGACAAGGTTTTATGGTTACCAAGCGTTCTGGAATTCAGAGCGCATTAGAGCTAGACAACCAGGGAGTGTGTGTTAAGCGAGAGACGACTACCGCTCTTAATGCAGCTGATTATTTTGCTGTCAGCAAAATGCGCTATCGCCCGGTTTACTACGACAGCAACGATGATATTGTAAGCGCCTACGAGGAAGGGCGATGTGCGGCTATGACAAATGACATATCAGCTCTTGCCGCTCTACGTGAAGAGCTGGCTCGTCCAGATTCTCACGCAATACTACCGGAGGTTATATCCAAAGAACCGCTAGGCCCGATGGTCCCAAGTGGTGACCGAGAGTGGACTAATCTTGTGCGCTGGACATTGAATTGTATGATTAACGCTGAAGAGATGGGGATTGATAGTAGTAACGTAGCATCTTTCACGAGAAATCCGTCCCCAGCTGCTGCCCGTCTATTAGGAACAATTGACGATTTTGGTGAGAATATGGGCGTTGATAATAAATGGTGTGCTAACGTCATAGCGCACATTGGCAACTACGCTGAGTCTTTCGAACGAAACATCGGCGAAAACACGCCGTTGGGTTTGGCTCGTGGTGTTAACAAACTTTGGACAGACGGCGGCTTGTTGTACGCACCGCCCATTCGTTAGATGCCAGGAAATTCACACTATTACGTTACGCAACGACGTCTCTAATGCATGCAGAAAAGAGTGTGCCGAAGAAGTCGGTGAAAGTAGCAAGAATCGATTATCAGCCTCACGTACAATAATCACTGTCAGGTGCTCCATACTGGTTCGAGTGACTCGTCCTACACCAAATGTTGATGGATGTAAGTCTATAGGGCAAATTCGTTCCAGCGCCTGAACTGCGCTATCTCCGTCAATGAATAATCCAGCCCAGCTATCAGATTGATCAGTGACGTAGGCGCTGTTACCGAGATCAGGCAGCTTGTTACTCTGTCCATTGTCGACAGACGGAGAGCTCATCAATACAAATACCTGATCTGCTTGTAATCCCAGTAGTCGGTATGCACCGTCAGCACTGGTTGTACTACTACCCGTGTTGGGCCAGGTGGTACCTAAGCTATTGTTGATTGAATTCAAGGCTGGTTCGGAGTCCAATGCCAGTCCAATCGAGTAAATAGCTGTTTTGCAAAGTTCACTCAAGAGCGTATCACCAAAGCGATTGTTATAGCCCCTCAAGGGCGTCTGCGCATGTAAGGTCAATTCAGCCACGTAAACGTTCTCCTTCTGGATCTATGAAGTGTGGTGAAACTATCTCAACGCTGATCGAATTGCCGCGCAACGGATCAGCTGCATCAACAGTCTCACCAATGCGATCTTGTCCGCGTTGAATAAACCCTAATCCGATTGAGCATTCAAGTGACGGAGAGTAGGCGACTGATGTCATCCAACCTTCATCGTTCTCGGTGGTGGCGGCGTTGCCTTTGCTAACAAAATGAGAGCCTGCGCTTAAAGTGCTGACAGGATTGACTGGTTTGAAGCCAACCAATGACAGGTCGTTTTCCGTATTCAATCCTTCGCGTTCGGAGAGTGTATTACCGATAGAGTCTTTTTTCTTTGAAACCATGCGCCCAAGTCCAATGTTGGCAGCAGTTGTTTGGCCATTCAATTCATTGCCCGCTGCGTGGCCTTTTTCGATCCGCATAACGCCTAAGGCTTCAGTTCCGTACGGTACAGCATCGAACTCTTCGCCGGCTTGTAAAAGTATCTCCATCATTGAATTGCCATAACGTGTCGGAACAGCGATCTCATAGGCTAACTCGCCGGAGAAGGAGATGCGAAATAGCCTGCCAGCGATTCCACCACACACGGTGATGTCGCCACAACCCATGAAAGGGAAGCTGTCGTTGTCGATAGGATAGTCAGCGTCGACCACCTTTTGTAGTAACTTACGAGCACTGGGCCCGGCTACAGCGTATTGTGCCCATTGTTCTGTTGCAGAAATCAGTTGCACATCGAGTCCAGGCCATAGGCATTGGCGACAAAATTCCATATGTCGAAATACGCTGACAGCATTAGCAGTAGTGGTGGTCATAACATAGTGGTACTTACCTATGCGCGCGGTTGTGCCATCGTCCATCAATATACCGTCTTCGCGCAACATGATGCCGTATCGCACTTTGCCAATTGCCAGCGTTGAATAAGTGTTGGCATAAACTCGATCAAGAAACTCACCAGCATCTTTGCCTTGCACATCAATTTTTCCCAGTGTGCTGACATCGCAAATACCCACCGAGTTTCGTGTTTGTATGACCTCTCGATCAACACTTTCGCGCCAGTGAGTTTCGCCTTCAATCGGAAACCATTGCGCCCGTAACCAATTGCCAGTTTCTACAAAAACAGCACCGCGCGCTTCGGCCCAATCATGGCTTGGTGTTTTTCGCGTCGGTTTAAATGCCTTGCCACGCGCACGACCTGCCAAAGCACCAATGGGTAACGGAGTATACGGGGGACGAAAGATGGTGGTTCCGGTATCTTGAATGGTTTTGCCCGAGTGTTCGGCCATTATGGCAAGTCCCAACACGTTCGACGTTTTACCCTGATCGGTTGCCATACCTAGCGTTGTATAACGCTTAAGGTGTTCGACTGCACGAAAACCATCTTGATGAGAAACCACAATGTCTTTAGTAGTGACATCATTTTGTAAGTCAATCCAGCATCGTTTTGTACTTTGTTTAACGTGCCAGAATGCCTCTACGCGAGTTGAATCATCGTCTGCATCTATAGTTGGAATGTCAGCCGCCTGTATATCCAGAGATTTTAATGCTTCGGTCGCAACTGTTAAGCCCGAATGCATAGCAGCTTGTAGTGATAGAGCACCGTTTGCTGCTCCGGCAACGAACATACCGGGGGGAAGAACGCCATCAGGAAGGAAGCATGCCTGACTCTCGTTCCAGGTAGGGCGGCCTCGTTGATGGCAGCTCAGATGAACATTTGGATTCCAACCGCCAGACACTGCCAGACAATCGCATTTAATAGTTTGCTGATTGGATAGCGCAATGGTGTGAATACCGGATCTGCCCATAGTATCGATCACGCTGGCACCCATGATGATCGAGGCCCCGCTAACCGATGCTGGCGCATCTATACAGCGAGAATCGATGACAGCTGTGACTTCCACACCCTTGTCAACCAGATCAGTGGCAGTTCGCCAACCATCATCATTGTTAGTAAACACAGCAACGCGTTTGCCGGGAGTCACGCCCCAGCGGTTGGCATAGGCTCTAACCGCACCTGCGAGCATGATGCCGGGTCGATCGTTATTCCCGAAGGCAATAGAGCGCTCAGTAGCGCCGGCACAAACGATAGATCGTTTGGCATAGATACGCCAAAGTATTTGTCGTGGCATGCCGTCACTGTCGGCCAGGTGATCAGTTTTTCGCTCTAGTGCGCCGTAGATGCCGTGATCAAACGCACCGTATATTGTTGTACGTTGCATTAAACGTACGTTGTCCATTTTACTAAGTTTTTGTAGTGTTTTAGTGGCCCATTGAGAGCCGTCCATGCCATCCACTTTCAAGGTTTCTGCGTTCAGCCGACCACCTGATTTGAAATCTTCATCGGCCAGAATGACCCGAGCTCCGGATTCACTAGCCAACATGGCTGCATATAAACCAGCGGGACCGGCACCAATGATCAATACATCGGCGTGCAGAAAACCTTTGTCGTAGGTGTCTGGGTCAGGCAGGCCGGAGAGACTGCCCAGTCCGGCTGATGCACGAATAATGGGTTCGTACAATTTTTCCCAGAACGCTTTGGGCCACATAAACGTCTTGTAGTAGAAGCCTGCGGAGAGAAACGGTGATAGCAGATCATTGATACCCATAAGATCAAAACCCAGCGGTCCACGGTGGTTTTGACTGCGTGCTTGCAGGCCGTCGAAAAGTTCAATAACTGTTGCCCGTGTATTGGGTTCCAGGTGAGCACCACGTCTTAGTTCAACCAACGCGTTAGGTTCTTCAGAGCCCGAGCTAAAAATCCCACGAGGTCTATGGTATTTAAACGATCGACCAACCATGCGTTGGCCATTGGCCAGTAAAGCCGATGCCAAAGTGTCGCCAGGGTGTGCGGTGTATTGTTTGTCGTTAAAGGCGAATTTTATTTCGCTGTTAATGTCGACCAGGCCTTGTCCGATTCGATTGACTTGACTCATCGGTCTCGGCCCTGGGTGCGTGCAACATCACGAGCCAGCTCGACTTTGCTTACCTCGTGAGTCAGGGTATTGCGAGTGACAACCAGCCATGATCGATCGCCTTGTTCGTGATACCACAACTCACGCATAACACCTGCCGGGTTGTCACGCAGATAAAGGTATTCATGAAACTGTTCGGCAGCATCATTGGCCATATTATCGGGCCTGTTGATCAATGAGGCGTCGCCAAGGTAGACAAATTCGGCTGCATCGCGCGGACCAAGCAGGGGGTGGTTAATTATCATATGGACGTGTTCCTGTATTCTTTTTTGTGCCGACAAGTTTGCGCCAACAGGCTTATACCAGCGGGGTTCAGTCAAAATAAAAGCTAGTGCAAGTTGGGCTGGGCGCCCACACCTTTTTCATCGATCATCTTGCCTCGCCTGAAACGGTCAAGTCTGAGTTCAGTCGCTGTTTCGTGTGGTTGCCCGGTGGCCAGCAAATGGGCATAACACCAACCGCTTGCCGGTGTCGCTTTAAAGCCGCCGTAGCACCACCCGCCGTTAAAGAACAGTCCACTGATATCGGTTTTATCGATAAACGGCGAGCCATCCATCGACATGTCCATAACGCCACCCCACATGCGCAGTAAGCGAGCGCGACCGATATTGGGCATGATTGCCATACCACCTTCGCACACATCTTCAACTGTTGGCAGATTGCCGCGTTGGGCATAGGTGTTATAACCATCAATGTCGCCACCAAAAACCAGCCCACCTTTGTCTGACTGGCTAATGTAGAAATGACCCGCGCCGAATGTGACAACACCCGGGATAGTTGGCTTTAAACCTTCTGATACAAATGCTTGCAGAACATGACTTTCAATCGGTAAGCGCATTCCGGCCATAGACATCACACGACTCGACGACCCGGCCACACAGACTGCGACTTTCTTTGCACTGATTCTACCGCGCGATGTTTCAACACCGGTACATACACCGTTGTTGATTTGCATTCCAATCACTTCGCAGTTCTGAATTATATCGACACCACGTTCATCAGCACCGCGTGCATAGCCCCAGGCAACAGCGTCGTGCCTTACCGTGCCCCCGCGTTTTTGCAATAAACCACCTTTAATTGGAAAGCGAGCATTGGTGAAGTCAAGGTCAGGACATAATTTTCTGACACCGTCTTCGTCCAGTAAAACTGCATCTGCACCAGCCATGTGCATAGCATTGCCGCGCCGCGCATAGGCATCACGTTGAGCGTCGCTATGGCACAAATTTAAAATGCCACGCTGGGAAATCATTGCGTTGTAGTTAAAATCTTGCTCAAGGCCTTCCCACAGTTTCAATGAAAGCTCATAGAAAGGCTCGTTTCCGGGAAGCATGTAGTTTGATCGAATAATGGTGGTGTTACGACCGATGTTGCCCGAACCAAGCCAGCCTTTTTCGAGCACGGCAACGTTTGTTATGCCATGTTCTTTGGCCAAATAGTAGGCGGTGGCCAAACCATGCCCACCAGCGCCGATAATGATGACGTCGTACTCGGTTTTGGGCTCTGGTTCACGCCATGCAGGTACCCATCCTTTATTGCCCGTTAAGCCTTGTTTAAGAATTTGCAATGCGGAATAGCGCATGTTTTTTCCTTCAGTGTAACGAACGGATCATGACGCTTATTTAAGGGTGAAACTTGTCTAAAGTGGGCGTATAATTTCCGGTTATGGACATGGTCGAAAATCGAACAGCGTCATTTAGAGTCGGTTTTCTACTGATCGATGGGTTCGCGTTAATGTCTTATTCATCTGCTGAAGAGCCGCTAAGAGCTGCCAATCTACTCAGTCCAGACGCCTATAAGCTAACGCATTTATGCCTTGGCAACGATTGTGCTGTCAGTTCAAGTGGTGCAACTGTGCCAGCCACTCCTATAACGGAAGTACAGCAAGCCTTTGACTTGATTCTGGTGGTCGCTGGCGGTGACCCACTAAAAATCAAAGCTCCTTCAGTCTATAAATGGTTACGTTGGCAAGCAGGGCATGGTGTGTTGATCGGCGGTGTTTCGGGTGGGCCCGTTGTGCTTAGTATGGCGGGTTTGATGCGAGGGTATCGAATGACTTTGCATTGGGAGCATGCGCAAGCGCTATCAGAAGTTTCCCCAGAGCTTTTAATAGAGCGTAGTTTGTACGTTATCGATCGAAATAGATTAACTTGCGCTGGTGGTACAGCTCCGCTGGATATGATGCACGCATTGATAACGAAGCATCACGGTGCCGACTTTGCGCGTCAGGTCAGTGACTGGTTCTTACATACAACAGTCAGGCTTTCAAGTGAACCACAACGTGCGGGTCTGGCAGAGCGTTACCGAACACATAACCAGTCGATACTGGCAGTAATCGAAACTATGGAAAATCACATTGCCGATCCTTTAGAGCTAAAACAATTAGCTGCGGTGGTTGGGTTAGGGGCGCGTCAGCTGAACAGACTGTTCAAGCAGAAATTGGGTACAAGCACTATCGCGTTCTATCGCAAACTTCGGCTCGACATTTCAGAGAATTTGTTGTTGCAGTCGCAACTGTCCATCACTGAAATAGCTATGGCTGCGGGCTTTGTAAGTACGGCCCATTTTTCGTCCATTTTTAAATCTCGATACGGGGTATCGCCTTCGGTGTTACGATCTCAGTCAACCAACTCAGCTATAAAAACGTCAAGGACAACATGAAATTACTGATCTTGCAACACGAACGGGTCGAGCATGCCGGGTCATTCCGTGAATACCTTACAGAGGATGGGCATACCTGGGACACAGTTCATCTTAATGAGGGAGAAGCACTGCCAACATTAGACGGTTATGATGCATTGTGGGTGCTGGGCGGCCCGATGGATGTATGGCAAGAAGATGAATTTCCCTGGCTAATTGATGAAAAGCGGTTCATTAAAGAGGCGGTTGCGGAACGAGGACTGCCTTATTTTGGTTTATGTCTTGGGCATCAATTATTAGCCGAAGCCCTGGGTGGCTCGGTTGGCCCAAGTGAGACCCCGGAGATCGGTGTGCTGGATGTTCAATTAACCGAAGTCGGCGCTAATGGTGTATTGCTTGATGGACTGCCAGAAACCTTTCCGTGCCTGCAGTGGCATAGTGCTGAAATAAAAACCATGCCACCTGGTGCTGCGTGTCTGGCTACGTCACCAGCCTGTGCAGTACAGGCAATGAGCTGGGGGAATCGGGCTTATTCACTGCAGTTTCATTTAGAAGTAGAGTCCGATACTGTCAATAACTGGAAAGATATTCCGGCATATGCCGACGCACTGTTAGCAGCTTTAGGCAGCGATGGCGCTGCCAAACTCGATAAAGACTGCAGTGACCAAGCCAAACTATTCGCCTCCATGTCGGAGCGTGTGTATATCAATTGGCTGCAAACTGGTGCAAAAGCGATGGCTGGCTAGTCCAAGTACATCATTACATGGCGCTTTAACGGTTTGGTTCATTAATCCAGTACTTGATAGTGAGCTTCCACCGTATTTTTATTATTGATAAGCAGAATGTCTTGGGGGCAGCAAGACATCACCGCAATACAATCGATAACAGCGCGCCAAACCACATAGTCACCCGCTTTTGATAAAGGCGGGTCAAAAGACAAAGTGCCATCTGGCTGCCATGGAATATTCATAAATAAATTTAATGAACCGGGTGTGAACGGTACCGAATGGCCCAAGGCTGCTAGCGCTGCATGCATGTTGTCTTTGCAGTTGTCATGATACTCGGTACAACCGAGTAATCCATAGCGTTCGTTGTCACAAGGCGCCATAACTGAATCGTGCCGACCCGGTGAAGTATCTTCTTCCAGTGTCATGATAGGACGGCGTCGATTGGAATACAAATGATCACCTACCTCAGGACACATTTTTAACCAGGTAGCGCGACATTGTTCCATGCCGCTGAATTCAGTTAAGTGGCCAGCCACAAATGCCCAGAAATCCACTACTTGGTGGCCATAGGTATTGACGATTTTCAGCGCCTGGCCTTGGTTTAAAGGCACTGCCACCCCACGGCGGGCTGGTACGGTTTGTATATTACTCATAACTTGTTCCTTTTCGAAAATAAATACGATGATACTGCTTGTTGCTCACAAGCCGTGCGTGCGCGAGTATTGGTTAACTGTGGCTGGTCGCCAGTCATTCAGCGCATTCGATGTGGTTTTGTAAATTTCAACGAGCAACGGGTAGCATGGTGTTGAATCGTCAGAGTGTGAGCTTCCACAATTGCCGCCAGGGCACGCAGACAGCCCACCCAATAAGTCAATCTCTGCAAAGAATTCTATAAAATCACCCGGTCTGACAGGACTGGCTTTCATAAAGTATTGGTGTGTATCCAGGGTAAAGCCTGTGCACATAAACACGTTCATCACATCGTGCACGTATTGTTCAATTTCTATGGCTGGTTTTCCAGTGTGTCGAGCCAGGGCACGCGTCAGGTTAGAATGGCAACAATAGTGGTAGTCGCAATTTTTTAACAGCCTGTTGGTGTATGGATCGCACCGTGTACCAATAACATCATGCACAGACCCACCATCGGTGTCCCAGCCATACCACTGCAACGTGTCATAGGTAATGGTTGCCATGGCGCGCATGCCGGGCAAATTACTCCACAACCGGTCACCAGTACTCAAGTGTGAGGCGTGTAATTGTCGGGTTTTTCCACTGTAAAAGTGTTCTGAAAGGTCGTCTTGATTCCATAAATTCAAGTCGCCAACTTGCGATCCCTCAACGCTAGATATTCGAAAAAAATGCCCAGCCGGTACATTGAAGGTATCGGCATCGCGTGGCTTCACCAGCACTTCATCAATCTTTTCCAGTGCAGTTCTGGCTTGTTCATATTGTTTTCTAGGGTAGGTCGGTAATTGGTCTACGCTGTAGCACACCAATGGCGCAACAGCTCGCCGCTCGTTTGCGTCAGCAGGTTCCATGCGAGGGTCAATGTTTGTCACTCGTGCTTCTCCGATCAGACTTTTGCGTATAATAGCCGGTTTGGTTCAAAGGCGGATAATTGATCAATTATGTTGTGGGGATTCAATACAATTGATCTTGCAGCACTTGGCTTTTTTGCGCTGTGCTGGGTAGGTCATTTCTGGATTGTCAATCGGTCTCCGCTCAGGTTTCGAACCATAACTTACCGCATGAACACTTTGCGCATAGAGTGGATGAGAGTGCTGATGCGCCGCGATCCCAAGATGTTTGATGCATTAATTCAAAATCAATTTCAGCAGGGCGTGTTGTTTTTCGCATCAACTTCCATTTTGATAGTTGGTGCCATGCTCGCGGGGCTTGGCGCTACCGATGAAGTGATGGAGGTGCTAGTTGATTTGCCATTCTCCAGCCCAACCACGCGTACGGTTTGGGATATGAAAGTGTTGTTGGTTACGTTTATTTTTGTATTCTCGTTCTTTAAGTTTGCGTGGAGCTATCGCCAGTTTAACTATGTCATGATCGTCGCAGGAGCTGCACCCGATCCAGCTACACGCTCAGACAAAGCAATAGAGGCATATGCCCAAAAGCTGGCCTCGTTACATGCGATAGCTGCGCTGCATTTTACTACTGGATTGAATGCTTATTTTTTCGCACTGGCATCTTTTGCCTGGTTTCTTAACGCATGGGCATTTGTCCTGGCTACATTGTGGATTACTGGCGTGCTGTTTCGACGCGCATTTGCATCGAAGTTTATGAAACTACTTGGCGAGCCTGTAGAATGGATCGAAGGTAAAGAATAGAGCATCGGTTTACCTGGAGAAAACTATTGCGCGAAATAATTGGCATTTTACGTGGTGTTAAACCGGCCGAAGTAGAATCTGTTTGCAAGGTTCTTATCTCCGCCGGAATAGCGAAAATCGAAGTACCGATGAATTCACCCGATCCTCTGCATAGTATTTCACTACTTGCCAAGCGCTATAGCTCTGATGCACTCATTGGAGCGGGCACTGTACTCAGTACTGAGAATGTAAACGATGTAAGCAATGCTGGTGGCACGTTCATTGTGTCACCCAACTGCAATACCAGTGTTATTGAGGCTGCTAAAAGTAACGCAATGCTTTCCTATCCTGGTGTATTTACAGCGAGTGAATGTTTTAGTGCATTAGACGCCGGTGCAGATGGCTTAAAGCTATTTCCAGCTTCGGTACTCGGTATTGATGGGTTAAAAGCACTGCGCGCTGTTGTGCCAGCTGATGTAGCCTTCTATGGTGTTTCAGGAATAAGTGCTGAACATTTTGCTGCATGGATTGCTGCAGGCTTAACAGGGTTTGGTATTGGTTCTAATTTGTATAAACCGGGATTGAGTATTGATACGATCAGGGCCAATGCCATTGAGCTGGTCACTGCCTACGATGCCTGTGTAAGCTAAAATAGGCTTAGTTCGATGTTCGCTCCAAAGCAACAAACGCTTGAAATTGCCAATGCCTGATAGCCAGAACCATGGTTGTTCCTTGACGATCATCGGAGCTTAATTTTCTTTCTTCGCGATTGTTATCATCGAACGCTTGTCCTATAACCTTAAGACGATCTACCAGTTGCTTTCGTGCCGCTTTCGACAAATCGCCATTTTTAACCAAACGTATACAGTCCACGTCGTTAAAGCCATCGTCGAAAAAGGCGTTCTGGACTTCATTTCGAAAGAAATGTTCAATAGGTCCATTTGGCTGCCAGGCAAAGTTAGGTGCAATCAACGTCTTGATACGGTTGCCAGGTAACAACTCAACTAAATTCATTTTATCGAGTTTGACCAATTGCTTGATACATTCAGGCTCCGACAGGTCGTAGCGGGCAATGATCTCTTCGAATGACCAGTTGTTGACGACACAATAAGCCACGAGAAGCAGTTTTTGGTCGCCAATTAAAATAGCCTCTTGTTCGACACTGAGTAATTCGATTTTGTTTGCTTGATTTTCGCTGATTTCAACCAGATCGCTGATGTCCAGTTCAAGTATTTCGCAAATAGCATCCATACGTTTGAGAGACATATTGTCTGCTGCAAACATTTGTTTGATAGCAGATTCAGTCAAACCCAGTTCGCTGGCGAGCTTTCTATAGGTAATGCCTTGCTTTTTGAGTTGTTGCTTTAAAACGGTCAGCAAACGGATAGATCTGGCCATATTTATCTGGATTTGCAATACTGTACTTTTCAATGCATTATAAGACAGGGTGTTGGTTAAAGTAGCGTAATATTACCAATCTTAGCTCACAAAACTCCTCTACCTGCCTGAATACGGGTATAACGCAATCGAACCACTAAGAGCCGATTTATTGATGTACGTATGCTGCCGAAGCGATATTAGTATTTTATTCAACTTGAAATCAGGTTGTTGATTTCGAGCTTTTCTTTTTCTTCTTCTTTTTTGATGGCTTCTTTTTGGACGTTTTCTTTTTAGATTTCTTGCCGGTCGTTTCTGACGCTTTGTTAGCTTTCTTTGTTTTTACTTTTTTATTTAATGTTGTATCGGTCTTGGTTTTGCCTGATTTCTTTTTAGACTTGGCCGTAGTTTTGACTTTCACTTTAGCGTCTTTTCTGGCTGTTTTTGCGGCTACTTTGGATTTCTTTTTTACACTGCTAGATTTACTTTTGCCAGCTTGTTTTTTGCTGGCAGCATAAGCTTTATCGTCACCTGTGACCGCACCTTTGGTCAGCGACAGGTAGCGTTTGTTCTTTTTGACTAAAGCAGGCCCAATGCCTGTAACGCTCTGAAGATCATCGAGGCTTTTGAATTTTCCGTTTTTCTTACGATAACTGATAATCGCTTCAGCTTTTATTGGCCCAATACCAACCAGATTCTGTTGAATAGCCGCTGCACTTGCTTTATTTAAATTAACCACTTCAGCCGCAGACGCAAGACCTGCAAAAAAGAACATGGTCAAAAAGAGTGTGCAGATAACAAATTTTCTGTTCATTGATGTAGTTCTCTTTTTAGCTCGAGAGCAAGCCTGTGCTTGTCGCCGTTGATCCGGTATCGGCTGCGAAATACTTCATATGTAGATGTGGTGGTTGTAATTGAGTGCAGGGATTGGGAAATTCTTTCCACTTAACTGTGTTTCACATTATTAAAGCGCTGACAACGGTGAATAAATCGATAAAGTGTTAACCATCACATAGTTGCTGTGAAAGTGTGATTCAGTCCGCATTATCAAATGTAGTTTTCATCCCAACAGCCGATATTTGAACCACTGCAGCCATGGAATGGGCTAAGGGGGTTCAGTAGAAAAAATCGGTAAAGAATTATTTCTTCTCACTTCATATAGCTATTTTACTCATAGCTAGTTAACTAATAGCCAGTTAACCAAAAGCGAGTTAACCATTAGAGCTAAACCGTGGCGCGAAAACCGTTTAAACTAAAAAATTCGAGGAATGTTCCAATATTAGTTCGGATGGAACAACTTGAGCCACGCCTGCTGTATTCCGCGGAAGCCGCGCCTTTTCTTGCTTTATTTGATCTCCCAGACGAGCGCAAATTAGATGAACTGTATAACAAACGCAACAGTTTTCAACCATTGTTTGTTGACTCGGATAATCCATACCCGATTATATCGTCTGATGAGCATAACAATCAGGTTACTGAGGTGGTCATCGTTGACAGCTCTCGACAGGATATTGATTCGTTGCAAGAGCTGCTTTCTACGCAACTGAATGAAAATGGGCAAATCGTTGTCATAACGCTTGAGCTTTCATCAGATCCTCTTGCAACTATCGCAGACATTCTTGCTGACTATAATGATCTGCAAGCAGTGCACATAGTTTCTCACGCATCAATCGGCCAGTTACAAATAGGTGAACAAACAATTACTACTGACACTCTATTAAACAGCGCGGATACTCTACAGGCTTGGGGGGAAGCATTGCGCGTCGACGGCGATATACTACTGTACGGTTGCAATTTGTCAGAAAGCGAAGATGGCCGGATATTCGCACAAACGCTTTCAACTATGACGGATGCAGATGTTGCCAGTAGTGACGATCTTACTGGGCATGCAATAAATAATGGTGACTGGGACCTCGAAGTTATCGAAGGAAAAATTGAAACACCTGTTATTGCTGATCTTCAGGTTCAGGATGACTGGACTGGCTCATTGGATATAGTCAATGGATTGCTGCATCACTGGAAGTTTGAAGGCAACGGAGCAGACTCTGCAGGTTCAGCTAATTTTAATTTCATTAAATTTGGTAATACATCAACCGGTGTCATTGGTCGGGCTGCTGATTTTACCAATGATGGCTTTCCGTACCAATTCGGAGAAAATACCTCAAATTTCAGCGGTTTTGGTTCTGAAGATTTCAGTGTTGCGTTTTGGATGCAAGCGGATTCGGCGGATGCTGGAGACTATCTATTTGGAAACTTACAGTCTGGTGGCTTTGGTGGTATTGATATTTCGCTTGATGCCTCAGGAAACGTTTCTGTTCAGATAAAGGAAGGCTCGACTACACAAAGTGTATCCAGTAGCGGTACTGTGGTTGATGGTGATTGGCATTACATTGTTATCAGGCGTGACGGAATAGATTTGAATCTGGATGTTTATAACAACAGCACTGGAAGCTGGAGCACAAATAACGCAAACCCACTTATTTCTGCTGTGAACGTCGGTTCCTATGCGCCTCTACGCATTGGAGTGCAAACACCGTTTGTTGGAGATTACGATGGGTTGATTGATGAATTAAGAATTTATGATCGCGCAATTCTCAACTCGGACATGGATGATTTACTCAATCTGGGTACTCCAGCCACTAGTGCTAACAGCGCGCCGATCATTACCGGTGTAGCTACCGCGACCGTTGCCGAGGATGCGACTAATCCTACTGGCATCATGATCAATAATCTGGTTAGCCCGGTTTTCAGCGATGCTGATACTGGTGATACATTGCTTGGCATACTGGTAACTGATGTGCCTTCAATCCCCAACGAAGGCGAGTGGCAGTATTCCACCGATACAACAAACTGGTTTGCTTTCGGGTCTGTCATCGACACTAACGCACTGGCTTTATCAGAAAGCTCAATGATTCGTTTCGTGCCTGTTCAGAACTTTGATGGTACAGCAACGGCGCTAAGCTATAGAGCGTTGGATAGTCAATATGTTGGACCAACCACACCGAACGACTTTACCAATGGTGCAGCACTAGTAGAGGTGTCAGCAGCGGCCAATGGGGGAAGCACATCGATTAGTGCATCAATTGGCACTATTGAATTTAGTGTGATCCCGTCTAATGATGCGCCGGTTATAGATACTGTTGCATCAAATATTCCGGCTGCTGTTAGCGAAGATACCCCAGTTGGAACAGTCGTCGGTACGCTTGCGGTTAGCGACGCTGATAACGACCCGATTTCAGTCAATATCATCGGTGATGCCGGTAATTATTTTTCTGTTAACACTAATCACGAGTTGATACTGAATGCACCGTTGGATTATGAAATCGATACCAATATATCATTAATCATACAGGCGTCTGATCCCGATAATGCCCGTGACACCTGGAGCTTGCAGATCGGCGTTCAAGATGCCAATGATTCTCCGTCAATCGAATCGGCCAGCCTTGCCGGTGTACCAGAAGATACGAGCAGTCCAGCCGGTGCAACAATTGATAGTTTGTTTGGTGGTAATTTTATTGATGTTGATGCGGGCGCTACTTTTGAGGGAGTTGCGGTTACAGGAAACACGTTATCGTCGGACGGTGATTGGCAGTATTCTAACGATGGTAATAACTGGCAAGCTATTGGGTCGGTATCCGGTTCCAATGCGCTCGTTATAGCTAAGAGCGATTATTTGCGCTTCTTGGCATCTGCCAATTTTAACGGCACGCCACCGTTGCTGGTTCTGCATGGATTGGACAATGGTTATGCTGGAGTATACTCTACACCCGGTTCGCCAGTCACTTTAAATACGCTAAATGCCGGGCAGTTTGGGTCGATCAGCGCGACACCAGCACAACTGCACACAGCAATTAATCCGGTTAATGATAGACCGACCATCACGTCAGGTGTACTAGCCAGTATAGATGAGGACAACACAAGCCCTCCCGGTACTTCCGCTCTTGCATTGTTTGAGACCGGAATGACTGATATCGATGTGAACGATAGTATCTATGGCATTGTTGTAGTCGGAGACGCATCAACGACATCGCAAGGACACTGGGAATACTATGCCAATTACTCTACCTGGTTACCCATCGGAACCGTATCTGCAACACAAGGTTTGGTGCTTGACCGCTACACCGATATTCGATTTGTACCCGCTGCAAACTACAATGGAACACCAGGGCCGCTTAGCGTATATGGCTTGGATTTTTCATGGACTGGCGGTCACACCATAACAAGTCGAGTGGTATTGGATACGACTTCAGTTGCTTCCGACTCAGCGTTGAGCACAAATTTCGCTGATTTGACAACAACTGTCAACCCGGTTAACGATCGCGCCACTATGGGTAACGCCACTCTGGCAAGTGTTGCTGAAGATACAACTAACCCGCCTGGCGCTAGCGTGCATGGCCTCTTTGCTACAGGCTATACTGACCCGGATGTAGGTGACACGTTTTCAGGAGTCGTTATTACCAATGACCTTTCAAACGCCAGTGAAGGACAGTGGGAGTATTCAATTGATGGAGTCACCTGGACACCGATTAGTGCAGTGTCGAACACCCAAAGTCTGGTTCTAGATATTTTCACGTCCTTGCGATTTGTGCCTGCTGGTGATTTTAATGGCAACCCAGGGTCATTATTATTATTCGGACTGGATAGTAGTTGGTCCGCCGGTTACAGCGGAGCCAATTCCAGTGTTTATACCGATGATTCTACTATTTCCAGTAGTGCCGCGCTAACCGGAAATTCGGTTTCACTAAACACGACTGTTACGCCTGTTGCAGATGCGCCCTCGGCTATTATTGCGCCGACAACACTTACGGCTGATGAAAATTCATCAGGTGGTACACTCGTGGGTAGCGTTGTTGGTACTGACAATGACAGTACTACGTTAACTTATAGCTTGTCTAACAATGCTGGTGGACGCTTCTCGATTAATGCGACCACAGGTGCAATAACAGTTGCTACTGGTACGAATCTGGATGTTGAAACCAGCACCAGTCACCTTATTACTGTTCGGGTAACCGACCCTGAATTGTTGTGGTTCGAACAAGATTTTAATGTGGCTGTTAATGACGTTAATGAGCCTCCGATATTCACCACAACAGCCGTTGCTTTACCCCCAGTTAACGAAGACGACTTTAATCCGGCAGGTTCTCGAGTAACGGATTACTTTCAACCTGTATTTTCCGATCCGGATGTGGGTCAGGTGTTAGGTGGTATTGCTATTGTTGCCGACAACAGCAATGCAGCAACTGGCTATTGGGAATACAGGCGGATAGGTTCTCCTTGGAATTTAGTCGGACTTGTTTCGCCGACAAATGCGCTGGTTCTTGGACAAAACGATGAGCTCAGATTTGTGCCGGTTACAAACTACAATGGGCCTGCACCAACACTCGGTGTTCATGCTCTGGATAGTAGCTATAACGGTGGTGCAACCATCACACCACAATACTTGCCAAACCTGTTTACAGGAGCCGAGTCGGCTGTTAGCACATCGGCTATTACCGTATCAACATCAGTACAGCCTATCAACGACCCGCCAGTCTCTGCCCAAGTCAGCAATCAATTGCAAGTGTCAGAGGATGCATTGGCTGGTCAGAGTCTCGGTTTTGTTATTGGTCAGGACCCTGATGATGTGAATTTGACATACAGCCTGTCAACCGATGCTGGAGGGCGGTTTGTTATCGACCCGGTTACAGGTGAGGTGACTGTATCACCAAACGCTTCATTGGACTATGAAACCAACACCTTTCATCAGATAACGGTGGAGGTTACCGATACGTTTCCTCAGTCCATAAGCATTAATTTTCCTGTTTTTATTGACGATGTAAATGAAGCACCGCAACTGAGTTCAGCTTCACTTGCGGACGTAAACGAAGACGAAGTTAACCCGTCTGGTACAACTATTAGTACTGTGTTTGCTAGTGGATTTAGTGATGTTGATATTGGGAGTTCATTGCAGGCGATTGCCATTACAGACAACCCATCTGGCTCAACTGGTGGCTGGCAATACCGATCAGCTATGGGAGCGTGGCAAAGTATCGGTATTGTGACGCCTGCTAATGCTTTGATTCTATCTGCGTCAGATCAATTGCGCTTTGTACCTGGCAATGACTATTCGGGTGCCGCACCCTCATTAACGGTGTTCGGTTTGGACAATAGCTACACTGGAGCTGTTAGTACATTGGGTAGCGCGGTCTACTCAAATAATCTGATCGCTGATACTGGTTCTTCACTCAGTGCGACCTCTGCCAGTCTGGGTGTGTTTGTTGTGCCGATGGATGACGCCCCTGTTATTACGCTAAACAGTATTATCACAATGTATCCGGAAAACTCTTCGACCGCCAGTGCCATAGATGTTGCTGATATCGTGGTAACTGATGTAGATGGGGGAATCAACAATCTGTCTTTGTCTGGAGCACACGCAGCATTTTTTCAAATCTCTGGAAACAAGTTGCAGATTAAACCGGATGCGGTGTTGGACACGGAAAATGTCTCTCAATTAAATGTCAGTGTAAATGTCGATGATTCGAGTATCGGAGCCGGGATTGAAAGTAGCGCTGCTTACACATTAATTGTAGGCAACATAGATGAGCCGCCCGTAATCGGTTCTATTGAACTGAACGACATTAACTTTGTGGAGAATGGTGTCGCACAGTCTATAAGTTCCACAATCACGGTTGTCGAACCCGATTCTGGAACCATCGTTGGTGCGAAAATTCAAATATCGAATGGATTCATTGCGTCACAGGATGTGTTGGAATTTACCAATCAAAATGGAATAGTGGGCGTTTTTGATTCTACAACTGGTTTACTCAGCCTAACCGGTTCTGCAAGTGCAGCTGAATACCAGAATGCGATTCGCTCTGTCAGCTACAACAATCTGAGTAATAATCCGGTAACCGCGCCTCGCGACTTGGACATAACGGTAGACGATGGTGTGCATTCTTCTAATACGCTCACCCGTGGATTAGCCGTCCAGTCTATTTCAGATATACCAGTTATTCAGTTGAACACTATTGTGAGTGTGCTGCCCGAGAACACAGTAGTCAATTCGCCTGTTGATGTGGCGATTATCACTGTTAGTGATGTTGATGGTGGGCCAAATAGCTTGTCTATGTCTGGTTCGCATGCGGCTTACTTTCAAATTGTTGCTGATCGTCTACAACTCAAACCGGGTGTTGCTCTGGATGCTGAAGTCTTGGCACAACTGGATGTCACTGTTAGTGTTGATGATGCATCCATTGGGGCAGGTGTTGAGGACAGTGCGAATTATTCGCTGCTGGTATCTGATCTCAATGAAGTGCCTCAGTTATCGTCAATAGAAGCTGGTGATATCATTTTTTTAGAAAATGATGCACCCAAGAATATTAGTTCAACGCTACAAGTTCTTGAGCCAGACAATGGCCTCCTTTTGTCCGCACAGATCAGCTTTACCGCAGGGTTTGATGCTAATCAGGACAGTTTAATTTTTACTGACCAAAGCGGTATAAGTGGAACCTATGATAATGCTAATGGTGTTTTAAGTCTGACTGGTGCGGCTAGTGCAGCTCAGTACCAAAGCGCACTGCGGTCGGTAAGTTACTCTAACCTCAGTGATGCCCCGTCAACATCGCTGCGCATTGTTCAAGTGAGTGTCAATGATGGTGTTAATGTCTCCAACACTATTGATCGTTCCATTACAGTGGTGGCCATCAATGATGAGCAACAACTCGTGCAAAATACAGGTGCATCCGTACAGCAAAACGACTCGCTGGTAATTAGCGGCGCCATGATACACACCAGTGACTTGGATCACGCACTTTCTCAGCTTAACTACAGTATTGCTGGTCCCTGGGCACCGTTCGAAATAGTAGTCGGTGGCAATAGCGTTAACAGTTTTACTCAGGCCGATATTGATTCCGGTGTAGTATCTCTCGATACATCGGGTGCGAGTGTCGGCATTCATACACTACCGTTAATGGTGGATGACGGACTTGGTACCGCCTCTACATTTGACCTGACGCTTACAGTTACAGCATTACCCGAGCCCGAACCCGAACCTGAACCTGAACCAGAACCTGAACCTGAACCTGAACCTGAACCTGAACCAGAACCAGAACCAGAACCAGAACCAGAACCAGAACCAGAACCAGAACCAGAACCAGAAC
>CAYTJF010000040.1:2098-29744 GCA_964437945.1 uncultured Granulosicoccaceae bacterium | reverse complement strand
TGGCCAATATCAATGGTGACACGGCTCTGATAGATGCCGCCTATTTTGGACGAAATGAGAATCTGGAAATACTACTGGAAAACGGTGCCAAACCAGAAATCAAGAACAAACGGTTTTCGACTGCGATGGATGTTGCGAAGAAAAATGAGCACAATAGCACGGTCAAACTATTGGAGGCACACGGCAATTAGTACACTATACTAAGCGTCATTCGCATTTGCAAAAGTTGTCACTGTAGTTTCAATGGGTTTATTCGCTGGTTTAAACCTGATGCCTTGGAACCACTGCAAACTACACGCTAGTGGCGCTATAAGCATCGCTGCACTAACCCTATTCAATGCAAATTTTTCACGAGGTTCCTGACTGCACTTGTTCAAGTGCTACGACAATTACACGATCTGGACGTCAGCTTCGTAGCAGCTTGTCATCTCTATATGCACCTGGTCTCGATGCTATGAATGGCCGGTGTTGGCCGGTTGCAGCACAAAAACACCACTGGAATAACTACTATTTGACCGACCGTTTTGGAGATTAGCCCAGCGCTCGATCGCTCAACACAGCATATCAATCTGAGCTACCTAACTTTGCTCTGCATTCCTGCTTGTAGCAACGAGGGTCCTCGGATTGTTGGTAACTTATGCCACAACATAGTAGCTTATGCTACAAATTTAGCAACTTTTGCTATAAACAACAATTGCAAGCATGACCCGGGGCGTCTCCGAATAATTCCCTAGGATTTTATTGTCCCATCACTCACCCAGGCATTAAAAAAACTGTTGAAAAGGTCAATATAACAATTAGTTTCACTATTGACCGATATACAAAGGGAGTTGTTCCCTAACAAAAAACAATCAAGAAAGTTCTGAGAGTTTATGAATACAAGAAATATTGACTACGGTAAACCACCATGTGGTGGCTGGGCACCCATCGTTTGTGAACTGTACGTTGAAGATCTGACCACCAGTCTGTGCTTTTGGTGCGATATTCTGGGATTCGACATCGCTTATCAAAGACCAGAAGAGCGATTCACTTATCTGCAAAGACACAGGGGTGCGCAGATTATGTTGTATCAACCCAACGTTGTACCTGCCACCACAAAATCGACAGAGCCCGAACCCAAAGCCATGCTACAACTCTTTGTCGATAACTTATCGCCAATCGAAGCCGCTGTTAATGAACACGCGTGGCCATTGTTGCGCGGACCAGAAAATGTGTGGCGTAGATGGGGTGATCGAATGGGCGGTAAGCGAGAGATTCGATTAAGCGACCCTGATGGACATCAGGTATTGGTTGCGGAGGATATTGGCGAACGGCCCTTATAAGAAGGACTTAAGACTTTATTATTCCATCACTCACCCAGGCATCAAAAATTTCCAGTGCTTTATCAGCAAATCCCTGATCGTTAATGTGACAATCTATCTCACTGAACTCGATCGGCTCTTTCATGACTGTTCGCATTTCGTCGCAGAAATCGGCAAATGCTTCCGGGTCATGTGCAACATCACCAGGACGATCCCACTCCTCGATACCATGATTAGGCAAAACGACGTGTACTTTGGCATTCGATCCTTTGAGCCGCTTTGCCATTTCACGAGCGGTGGCGCGCCGTTCTTCACTGTTTAATCCCGATGATTTGATCAAACGGTTGTGTGCATGAAACGGACGGTCTATGTATTGTTCAGGAATCTCTTGCCATCCAGCAAAATCAATTAAATCAAGACAACCAGGCGCAATAATTTGCGGGATACCAGCATTGCCGGCATTCAGCATGCGATCACTCCCACCGTTAACAACCGAGCCTGCCATTAAATTACCCAGCTCTGGTAATGCGAAATCCATTACGCATACAAACCCACCCTGCGCTGCAATGCTTTCAAACGCCATGCCTCCCATACCCGTGGCATGAAAAATGGCCACCTCATAACCACGTGCCTCCAATGCCGGCTTAAGTAACTTCATGTACTTCAAACAAGAAGAGCCTAACGACGTCATACCCACCATCGGCCGATCTGCCACCGGTGCTTCCACCGCTTGCGCTGCACCGAGCACCGCACCTGCGGCCTGGGATAAAGACGCCTTGCAAACTGAGTTCAATCCATACAATCCTCCAGCCCATAAAATCATCTGAATGTCCGCTGATAACCTCTCGGGTGGAATGATTGGTGAGAATGATACGGTAGATACAACATACTTCGGCACACCGAGTGGCAGAGCCTGGCAAACATCTAACGCCACATCGGTTCCCATAGTGCCGCCCAGAATAACCACACCATCGAACCTGCCTGCGGTATGTAGTTGTTTAACTAGTTTGCACGCACCGTCTGCCATTATCTGCATTGCAGAGTTTTCATCACCACTGTCGATAACCGCTTGAATCGAACTATTAGCAGCGGCCGCAACCTCATGCTTTGAGATGTCTGTTGGTACTATTGGATCGCCAAGCACGGAAATATCCATACTCAGTACCAAGCCGCCCAACGCACGGATGCGTTCAGCCATGTATTCAAGTTCGTCGTTTTTTGTGTCGTAGGTGCCTACGATTAAAATGGTTTTATTGCTCATTAAATATTCTCTGAAAAATAGTTAAGCCGCATTAAAACCAGCATCGAGTGCAGATAAAATTTGATCAACGTCATCGGAATTTAGAATCAGTGGTGGTGACAATATAAGATTCGGTCCGGACACTCTAACCATAACCCCGTGCTTATAAATCGTGCTATGAATTCTTGCGATGGTTTGCGGGTCAAGCGGTGTTTTGGTTTCCTGATCAGACACCAGTTCAAGCGCGTTCATCAAACCCTCCCCACCACGTACATCGCCAATTATATTGTGCTTTTTCCCGAGCTCGATAAGGCCCGCCATCATTTGATTGCCACGTGCAGATGCGTTCTCATTAACTTTGAGTCTTTCAGTCTCCTTCAGGCAGGCAATTGCTGCTGCTGCCCCAACTGGATGACCTGAATACGTGTAGCCACTGCCAATAGCAGCTCTACCAGAATCATCATTTTCAAATACATCTGCCACTGCATCAGAAATCATTACCGCACCAAACGGAAAATATCCATTGGTGATCGCTTTGGCCGTGCAGCTGAAGTCAGGTTTTACCCCCCAATGACGTGAACCGGACCAACTACCTGTACGTCCGTAGCCAGTTATGACCTCATCGGCAATAAGCAAGATGCCGTGTTTATCGCAGATAGCTCTGACACCGGGCATAAAACTCTTGTGCGGAACAATAACACCACCAGCACCCAGCACCGGCTCCATAATAAACGCGGCAATGGTGCCTGGCCCTTGAAAGGCTATTTCATCTTCTAACGCCGCCAGGCACAACTGTGACAGCTTTGCAGGATCGGATTCATTAAACGGGTTTCTGTATGTATATGGCGCCGGAATCTGAAAACAGCCTGCCATTAACGGTTCGTATTGCGTACGAAAATTAGCGTTACCGTTTACTGATGCACCACCAGTGTGGGTGCCGTGGTAGCCTTTTTTCAAAGAAAAATATTTTGTACGCCCGGCATCACCGCGTATTTTGTGGTACTGCCGAGCAAGTCTGAGCGCAATCTCAACACTGTCAGAACCACCAGAGGTGAAAAACGCACGCGACAAACCATCGGGTTCAAAGAATTGCCGCAACATATAACTCAGTTCAATTATTGCATCGTTGGTTGTACCACGAAAAATGGAGTAGTAGGGTAACTGCTGTAACTGATTGGTTATGGCCTCTTTTACCGTGTCTGCTGAATAACCAAGGTTCACATTCCATAAGCCGCCAACCGCATCAATAGTTTCCGAGCCATCAACATCGGTAATTCGAACACCGTGCCCACCGGTTATAATTTTTGGTGCATTTTTCAAACTATCCGCTGGGTGCGCCATTGGGTGCCATAAATGACGAGCGTTGTTTGCGGTAAGGAAGTTTTCGTTTTTCATCGTTGTATTGACCCATTCATATTCATGCAAAATTGCTACGCTTAACCGCATCCGTGGCAGGTTTGAATGTTGACAGAATCACGTTTTCCGGTCAATATACTGACACTTTTTGCGTCTACACTCTTCGCATTTAAACAATTTAAGACGGCAACACCGCGCTAATTTGCAAAGATATCTGTTAACTAATCCCCTGACGTATCGATAAACTTTTCCACTGACTTATACGCACACTTATTCGCGGAAGCCGATTAAGCCGATTAAGAAGATACCGTGTAAATGGGAATAACCAATGAGTAAGTTGTTAAAGCTACACTCAGCCAATCAGTCGACCCGCAGAAGCGAAAATCACCTCAGGTAGTCTCTCATGGCAGATCAATTCAAATTAGATCAAATAAAAATCAACTCGCTACGTAACCAGGCTTTGACACCTCGTGGACTACTGATAGACGGAAAAATTATGCCTGGCAGTGCAGGCGAAACCCTGGATATTATCTCGCCAATTGATGGTTCTCTGCTAACCACAATTGTCGACGGCACGAAAGACGATACCGAACACGCCATTAGCAAAGCGAAAACCGCTTTTGTTGATGGACGATGGCGCACTATGCCGCCAGCTGCACGAAAAAAAATCATGCACAAATGGGCAGACCTGATCGAGGCTGAAGCTTTGGCGCTGGCTGTCCTTGGTGTCCGCGACAACGGCACAGAAATCAGCATGGCACTAAAGGCGGAATGTGGTTCTGCCGCAACTACCATTCGTTACTACGCAGAAGCTATTGATAAACTCTATGGCGAGATAGCGCCAACGGCACCTGATATTCTTGGCTTGATACACAAAGAGCCAATTGGTGTTGTCGCGGCAATCATTCCGTGGAACTTTCCATTAATGATTGGTGCCTGGAAATTGGGTCCGGCTTTGGCAATCGGAAACTCTGTTGTCTTAAAACCATCCGAGATGGCATCATTATCGTTGCTTCGACTGGGTGAGCTCGCCATGGAGGCTGGTCTCCCTGAAGGTGTTTTGAATATCGTCACAGGTAAAGGTAGCGTTGTTGGAGAAGCGCTATCAAATTCAATGGATGTGGATGTTGTGGCATTTACGGGGTCTGGTGCCACAGGTAAACGTCTACTGGAGTCTGCTGCACAATCAAATATGAAACGCTGCTACCTTGAGTTGGGCGGCAAATCTGCCAATATTGTTTTCGCTGATACAAAAGATCTTCCAACAGCCGCTAAGGTTAGTGCGGCGGGAATATTTCGAAACGCCGGACAAGTTTGCGTTGCCGGATCACGTTTGCTCGTTGAAGAATCAGTACACGATGAGTTTGTCGCACAACTTGCCATCGCTGCGGCTAATATGAACATTGGCGATCCGTTAAACATCAACACAACATCAGGCGCAGTTAATAACGCATCGCAGCTTACCCAAAACTTGCAGTTTGTTGATACGGCGCAAATCGAGGGCGGTACTTTATATCAAGGCGGCAAACAACTGTTAAAGGAAACGGGCGGTTATTATATGGAACCAACCATTATTACCAACGTCGCAAAACACCATACCGTTGCTCAAAAGGAAGTCTTCGGTCCGGTATTGGCGGTGACCACGTTTAAAAATGAAGCCGAAGCAATAGACCTGGCCAACAGTACCGACTTTGGCTTGGCCGGTGGTCTTTGGACCAGCGATTTGACTCGCGCTCACAAGATGATTCGAGCAATGCGAACCGGTGTTGTTCACGTTAATACTTACGGCGGGCCCGATGTAACCGTGCCTATGGGTGGTGTTAAGCAATCTGGCAATGGACACGACAAATCTTTGCATGCATTTGACAAGTACATCGATTTGAAAACAGCCTGGATTAAATTGTAAGCTACTATCTTAAGCATATGCCGCTTACTTTTTATGCTGAACTAACCTAAATTAACCCACACGAACAACCATGCGCACCCAAGTAGTCATCATAGGCGGTGGACCCTCAGGGTTGCTGTTAGGTCAGCTGTTATACAAGGCCAGCATAGACGCTATCCTTCTCGAACGTAAAACACGTGAGTACGTGCTAACCCGCATTCGTGCCGGCGTATTGGAACGAGGCCTTGTCGACTTACTCGAACAAGCCGGTGCGGCAGATCGATTACATAATGAGTCCTACACCCATGATGGCACTGTGTTCGCAGTGAATAATGAACACTTTGGTATACCGTTTAGCAAATACATCAATAAACCGGTTACTGTTTATGGACAAACCGAGTTAACACGGGACCTGTACGACAAACGAGAATCGGTCAACGCACACACTTTTTTCAATGTTGAAAACGTTGTTATCAACAATGTCAAAAGCAACACCCCGAGCATCGATTGCGATGTGGCCGGAAAATCAATTCACATTGATTGTGACTACATCGCTGGCTGCGATGGCTCTCATGGGGTTAGCAAACACAACATTCCAGCCGATGTTCGCAAAGAATTTGAAAAAGTCTATCCGTTTGGCTGGCTTGGCGTTTTAGCCGAAACCAAACCAGTGCATGAAGAGCTTGTGTATGCCAATTCAGACAGAGGCTTTGCATTGTGTTCTATGCGAAACCAGAATTTGAGTCGCTACTACGTTCAATGCGATGCTAGCGATGACGTTGCCAACTGGAGCGACACCCAATTTTGGGATGAACTAAAACGGCGCATACCCGATGAATTTGCTGACACACTCGATACCGGACCGTCCATTGAAAAATCCATTGCCAAACTGCGCTCGTTTGTATGTGAACCAATGCAATGGGGTCGATTATTCTTATGCGGTGATGCAGCGCACATCGTCCCACCTACTGGCGCGAAAGGCTTAAATACGGCTGCCTCAGATGTACACTATCTGTTTAACGCTTTACAGCAATGGTATTCAGACAACGATCATACAGCTCTTGATGCATATTCAGAGACGGCACTGAAGCGAGTTTGGAAAGTACAACGCTTTAGTTGGTGGATGACTTCAACGCTACACCGATTCCCTCAACACAGCGAGTTTGATTTACAGATACAGAGAGCGGAGCTGGAATTTCTTCGGCAGAGTGAAGCGGCACAGGCGAGCCTTGCATTAAATTATGTTGGTCTGCCCTACTAGTAGTCCGTCCACCAGATAAATTCAGTTGAGGACTAAGTCAGTTGGAAGAAAATCAGCTGGTCGCAATCAAATATTTAACCAGCAAGCCGATGACGAGCAGGAAAATCAGAGTACCTATTAGTCCGCCAATAATGAAATGCAAAGGCTTGCCATGCGTGAAATCGCGTTCTTTATTCCTGGACGACTGAACTCCCAACATCGCAGCCGCAACGCTTTGCATAACCGCCAGAAAACCCGTTCCAGAACGCTGGTCGGGCGTACCTTCTTTGGGTACTCCTGCCTCATTGTTAGAATGGGTGGAAGCTAACGATGTGCTTGACTGAGAAGACTCTTTTTCAGTCACTATAATTCACTGTCAACCACACTAGAATCGAAAACCTGCTTTTGCACTACCACTGGTGTAATCACCGGTTTTATCTGCTTCGAACGTCATGTTTAACAATCCAAGATTCACATTTAAACCAGCAAACAATTTGTTTTGATCAAGGGTCTCTTCTTGCAGAGAAGGTGCATCGTTGGGTGTTGCGGTTGACCTAACTATGCCTACGCCCGCATAAGGTGTTAGCAACAAGAAGCCTTTTGACACAGAAATATCCAGACCCAGGTTTTGCAAATCCATCTCATCGACACCTTGAACAACCGAAGCACTGGCGCGAATACCAATTGCCGGCAATGCCACATTACCCTCTAACACGGCATACCGTACCTCAGCGCCCAGTACTCTTATATCAGTGCCTGGCGCGCCACTGGCTGACGCACCAACATCAAACCCGAACGGCAGACCTTTATGTACTGTGAGGCGTGGCAAGGCGATGCCGGATACATCAAAGTCGCCTTCACTGGCTAAGTCAAAAACCTCATCAACATCAATACTTGTGTAAGACAAGCTAAGTCCAAGATCGAAACCCAGTAGGCCCAGTGGTTCTGGCGGTGTTACGCCTTTATAGTGAGCAGCCGCTGCAACGTTTTCAGACAACTGTTTGAATTGATCTTGTGTCAACACGCCAAGCGTATTAAATGACGCTGCCTGTACTGTAAATGTACAAAAAAATAGCATTAGGCCGATCAAGCGAATCATAGACATCTCCAGTAGTGTTAGTGAGCAGCACCGTCTGATTCGGCCTGCTCAAGTGCCTGCATATTCTCCAGAAGTTGATCTTCCAGTACAGTAACTTGTTGTTTCTGTTCTGCTTCCAAAGCCAAAGCCTCGGTCAGTAAAATTTTGTTCTCAGAAGTGTATAGCTCATTCGAGGCCAGTCTGTCGCGAGTCTGTGATAGTTCGTTTACGCACCGCTCTAATTTACGTTCCGTTTTCTCTATGGCGAGCGTCAATGGTCGCAGTTTCGCTCTGATCGCCGCCTGATCGCGCTTTTGTTGCTTACGATCAACCGTGCTATGCTCAATTGTGACTGTTCCGTCATCGTTTTGTCCCTGAGTGCTTTCAACTAAACCTGTTCGGTTTCGATAGTCACTCAACCAGCGCGCATATCCATCCAGGTCGTCATCGAACGGCTGCACAGATCCATCCGAGACCAATACCAGATCATCAACAACCGAACGAAGCAAACTGCGGTCATGTGAAATAACCATCAGCGCACCGCCATAATCCTGCAATGCCTCTGCCAACGCATCGCGCATCTGAATATCCAGATGGTTAGTAGGCTCGTCAAGTAGAAGTAAGTTCGGTTTGGCATACACAATAAGACTAAGTGCAAGCCGTGCTCGCTCACCACCTGACATAGTTTTGGCACTTTGCAATGCCTGATCACCAGTAAACCCAAAGCCACCAAGAAAGTTACGCGCCTGAGCATCGGTGAGCAAAGAGTCCGTTTCCATCAAAGCTTCCAACGCGGTTTGATCATCACGAAGCTGATCGACCTGATGCTGGGCAAAGTATCCAAGTTTTAGTTTCTGTGCAGGTAATCGTTCACCACTTTGCAAGGTAAGATCACCCACAATAGCTTTGATCAAGGTTGACTTACCAGCACCGTTAGCTCCCAGCAATCCAATTCGATCACCACTTTGAATATTAAAACTGATGTTTTTTAATACGACGTTATTATCATTTTTGTTCTGATAGCCAATATCTGCATCACGAATCAGCACGAGCGGGTTAGGCAAGGCATCTGGTTTACGGAAGGAGAACCGAAAAGGAGAATCAACATGAGCAGGCGCAAGCGTTGTCATGCGTTCAAGCATTTTTAATCGACTCTGAGCTTGCCTGGCTTTGGTCGCCTTGGCCCTGAACCGATCAACGAACGATTGCATTTGCGCCTTCGTCTTTTGTTGCTTGACATACATGGCCTGTTGATTGGCAAGCCTGGCTGCGCGTTGTTGTTCAAACGCTGAATAGTTACCAGTGTACAAAGCACCAGCCTGTTGCTCAATATGCAGCGTGTGTGTCGTTATTCGATCAAGAAATTCTCGATCGTGTGAGATCATCAGAAGCGTACCGGGGCGTGATCGCAGCCAGTTCTCCAGCCACAGCACCGCATCAAGATCGAGGTGATTGGTTGGCTCATCAAGCAACAGTAGATCGCTTGGACTCATTAACGCTTGAGCAAGATTCAGTCGCATACGCCAGCCGCCAGAAAAGTCCGACACTGGTGTGCAGTGTTGTTCGGTTAGAAAACCTAATCCATTAAGCAATGCGCCAGCACGAGCATTGATACTGTAGCCCCCTGCCTGTTCAAAGTCTGCCAGTAATAGTGCGTGCTGCTCGCCGTTGTCAGCAACATCTTGTAATGCACGTTGAATAGAGCGTACCTTTCTATCACCGTCAATCACATACTCAATGGCTGGTGCATCGGAACTATGTGTTTCCTGAGCAACGTGCGTAACCGTAATATTTTGTTGTAGCGATATATCGCCGTCATCAGGTTCTAATTCACCTTGTATCATGGCGAACAGTGAAGACTTGCCGCAACCATTGGCACCTGTGAGGCCAACCTTCTGACCGCGATGAATGACCAGACTGACACCATTGAAAAGTAAGGTGCGATCTCGCCGACAAGCTATATTATTGAAGCTAAGCATACGGTATTGTTACACGCTTGCGACACTGATGCACCACTACAGCCTCATTGGGCTGGCTCTTCCTGTTACTATTGCGTTATTCGTATGGAGATTCAATTCATGAGCTCACTGGTTGCACGCGCACGCGGAAACTTAATTAAAAAAATAGTTGCAAACTCGCATACGAACTTGCACGTAAAAAAGGCTCTCATTTTGGTGACGGCTATGCTGCTGACCAGCTGTGGCATCAATAACATCCCTACTTTCGATGAGTCTGTCGATGCGGCCTGGAGTGAGGTGCAAAACCAATATAAACGTCGTGCTGATCTGGTCCCGAATCTCATAGAAACTGTCAAGGGGTTTGCAGCTCAGGAAAAAGAGGTGTTTATTGAAGTCACAGAAGCGCGCGCGAAAGTCTCTCAGATGAATGTCTCGCCCGAGATGCTATCAGATCCGGCAGCGTTCGAACAATTCCAACAAAACCAGGCAGGACTTGGCGGCGCACTATCAAAACTGATGCTGGTGGCCGAACGCTATCCTGATCTTAAATCCAACGAAAACTTTCTGCAGTTGCAGAACCAGTTGGAAGGCACCGAAAATAGAATCGCCGTTGCACGAGGTGACTATATAAAAGCCGTGCAACGTTACAACACTGAGCTGCGCACTATTCCAGGGCGATGGTGGAAGAAATTCATGTACGCAGAGTCGACTGCCAAAGAAACCTTTTCAGCAGAAGAAGCTGACACTGTCAACCCGAGCGTCAATTTCAACGACAACTAGTTGATGCTTTCTTACACTATTTTTTCTGACACTAAATAGCTTGAACCCTCACTTTGCATTTCAAGAACATGAACCACGAACCCATCGTTTGATGGTGATTCGTCTCACCAGTATTGTTGCGTTTTTGCTGTTTTGTTCAGCCAGTGTTTTTCTGTTCGCCCAATCCAATCCTGATTTTCCACCACTCACCGGCCGAATTGTAGATCAAGCCAATTTGCTTGATGCGGATACAGAAAATACGCTGGACGAGCAGCTTGCAGCACACGAAGCGCAAACATCGAATCAAATAGTGGTTGTCACTGTCGACTCGCTGGAGGGATTTACCGATGCTGACTACGCATTGCGTCTTGGCCGGCAATGGGGAATCGGCACAGAAGAGAGAAGCAATGGTGTTATTTTATTGGTTGCGCCAAATGAGCGAAAAGTTCGAATTGAAGTCGGTTACGGACTTGAAGGTGCCTTGCCGGACGGGCTTGCCGGGCAAATCATTCGACGAAACATTCTGCCCCAATTCAAGGAAAGCGATTACCCGGGTGGCATACGCTCAGGCATCGACGCTATTTTAAAGGCCGTGGTTGGCGAATACAAAGCAGAACCCGTCAGCTCCAACAGGTCATCAGGTCGAAATAAAAATTCGTTTGACTTTATTCCACTGTTGTTTATAGCCATGATTGCCGTTCCGGCCGTATTAAGAAAACGAGGCCTGTTTCGTGTTGCCAATGCCGCTTTCCCAGGTGCTTTTGCAGGCCTGGCTGCCAGCGTTCTCAGTGGCAATATCATCATTGGCATACTGGTAGGTTTGGTTGCCTTTGGGGCAATCTATCTTTTAAGCCGTAATGCAGGTGGCCCGGGTGGTGGCGCTGGGCGTCATAGTGGGTATGGTGGATTTGGCCGTGGTGGCGGTATGGGAGGTGGCGGCTTTAGCGGCGGTGGTGGTGGATTCGGTGGCGGCGGTGCTTCGGGGAGTTGGTGATGAGCTTTTTAACGCAAGCACAAAAAACGTCACTTCGCGAGCAAATACAACAGGCTGAAGCTGGCACTACCGGCGAGATTGTTACTGTTATCGCCAATCAAAGCGACGGCTACCGTTATATTCCAATGCTGTGGGCAGCCATCATAAGTCTGAGTATTCCAGGCTTGTATTTTCTGTATCGGTATTTTACAACTTCAGGCTGGAGCTACCAGGAAGGACCGGGTTTCGCCATGGCGCAGCTCTATCCAATTCAGGTGCTTGTCTTCTTAGGGCTAGGTACATTATTTCAGTTTTCTAAAGTGCGCTTCTGGTTGATACCAAAGTCAGTAAAGCTGCACCGGGCTCGTCGCCATGCACATGAACAGTTTTTTATTCAAAAACTCCATCTTACTGAAAACAACACTGGCGTTTTGATTTTTGTATCAGTTGCCGAACACTACGTAGAAATAATTGTCGATAAGGCTGTTGCGGATATTGTCGACAATAGCGTCTGGCAAGATACCGTGAATGAGTTCGTGCAACATGTTCGCAATGGTGAAATCGCACAAGGCTTCGCCATTACGGTTGAACAGTGCAAAGACGTTTTGAGTGAGCATTTCCCCGCATCTCACGGTCGACCAGACGAATTACCAAATCATTTGATCGAAATAATCCGCTAACATCCAGATAAGTTGAAACAAAAAACCGGGGTGTATTCAGTTGCTGTTTATATTAAGCGCTGACTAAATGCGTTGGAAGATAGCTTCTAACTGAGCTTACTTGAACATAACAGAACAACTTTCACTAAACTGAGATTAAGCGTCGGTAACAGATTTTAGTGGACTACCCGCATTAACCTCAGACGCCAGAAACGCTGTTGTCATCGCCACTGGCGCCAGCATGAATAAGGCGACACGTAAACCGAACGCATCGGATAAAAACCCAATGATAGGCGGTGCCAACAAGAACGCCGTAAACGATACCATGGTAATTGCAGCGACATTGTCAGCAGCTTTTCCTGGTCTGCGAGCAGCCGCAGTTACTGCCAATGGATACACTATTGCTACACCCATACCACTTAATGCCGCACCAAACATGGCCATTGCCTCATTGATTGACAAAGCGAACAAAGCAATGCCAGCAGCCGCAGCTACTCCTGATACCCGAACAATCATTTTTGACTCATATCGATCACCAATTGCATCACCACACAATCGAACGGCTGCCATAACGATGGCAAAGAACGAATAAATCACACTTATTAGTAAAGGTGATGCGTCAAGAATCGATTTTACAAACACGGCAGACCAGTCAATAAATGCGCCTTCAACAACCATCGCACCCATGGGCATAACGCATAACAGCAAAATAAATCTCGACGGTAACCTGAACAGCGTTGGCGCTTGTTCGGCTTGATCATTTGTACCAGATTCGGATTGCGGTAAACGCGACGCCATCCAAAACCCCAGCACCGCAATGAGCGGCATGACTATCACAAAGTGTAGCTCCACGGACATGCCCAGATGCGCAAGTGCCCCACCGGTTAAAGCGCCAGCCATAGAACCCAAACTCCAAAAACCATGACAACGCGACATAATGCGCTTTTTGAGTTCTTGTTCAATTCGGTCGGCCTCGGTATTCATTGCCACCTCAGTCAACCCAACAGTTACACCACTAATCAGTAGAAAAATAATAAATATAGACTGTGTTTGCGCAAACGGTGGCAGTACAAATGATGCAGCCCAGGCCGGTAATGCAATCTGACAGGCACGCCGTAGGCCGGTGCGATCAATAATTCGCCCGGCCACCAGCAGTCCTAACACGGTGCCTAGTGGTATCGCCAGCAGGCAAAAACCAAGCTGTGCATCACTTAACGCCAGAGCTTGCTTCATATCCGGTATGCGCGGAATCCAGTTACCAAGAACCGCCGATTCGAGAAAGAAAACACCAAAAATGGCACTTATTGCTTTGTTGGATGGAGTCATTTCGATTCAATGGTTATTCTGGGATAGAAGTAAGCTGGCAAAAACACTTTTGTCGCTATACTTTTGTCGCTATAAGCTATGCTCAACTGGCTCTAGAGCTTAAACTTGCTGGATACTATCGTAACCTGATTCTTTAAAAGTTTGGATTAATAACGCAATGGCTGATGCAAAAGTTCTTATTATTGGCGGTGGTGTTGCCGGATGTAGCACACTGTATCACTTGGCGTTGCGCGGCTGGACCGATACGCTTTTACTCGAAATGGATGAACTAACGTCGGGTTCTACCTGGCATGCAGCGGGTAACGTACCTACCTTCTCAGGTAGCCGAAATATAATCAAGCTACAGCATTACAGTACTAAGCTTTATGCACAATTAGCCAAAGACCCTGAATACCCAATTAACTACCACCAAACCGGATCAATTCGTCTGGCCCAGAATAAACATCGATGGCAAGAGTTCCATCATGTTCACGATATGGCCAATGCCATGGATATTGGCTACGAACTGCTGAGCCCGCAGCAAATGCAGGAACGTATGCCGCTATTGAACACAGACGGTTTGATCGGCGGCCTGTGGGATCCACACGATGGAGATATCGATCCTAGCCAACTCACCCAAGCCATGGCATCAGCGTCGCGCAAAATGGGTGCACAAATTAAACGCTTTACCCGCGTAACCAAAGTGCAACGAGACGGCAAGCTTTGGCAAGTGAGCACACCTGCGAAAACCTATACTTGCGAATTCATTGTTAACGCTGCAGGTTATCGTTCAGGTGAAGTCAGTGAACTGTTCGGCCAATACCTGCCGGTGGTCTCCATGCAACACCAGTATCTGGTTACCGAGTCTGTGCCAGAATTAGAAGCGCAGGATTCGTTGATGCCTCTGATCAGAGACCCTGATGACTCTTACTATCTGCGCCAGGAAAAAACCGGACTCATTCTGGGGCCTTACGAAAAAGGTTGTCGCGCGCATTGGGCCGATGGAAAATTACCAGAAAACTTCGCCTATGAACTCTACCCTGACGATCTCGAGCGCCTGGAATGGTACATCGAACAAGCCTGCGAACGCCTGCCAATTCTGGGCAGCGTTGGGGTGCAAAAAGTCATTAACGGCCCAATTCCGTATACGCCCGATGGCATACCAAATGTTGGACCAGCTGCAGGTTTGCAGAACGTTTTCCATTGCAATAGCTTTAGCTTTGGTATTTGCCAAGGTGGTGGTGCTGGAAAAACGGTTGCTGAGTGGATTATTGATGGCCGACCCGAGTGGGATATGTGGTCGATGGATTCACGACGCTATGGCCACTACGCCGATCAGGCGTATGTGGTGGACAAGGCAGTCGAGCTCTATGGCCAGGAGTATGCAATCGGCTATCCGCACGATGAATGGCCTGCCGGTCGTCCTCGCTTGACCAGTCCACTATATGAAACACTGAAAGCGAAAAACGCACAGTTTGGTGCACGCGGTGGCTATGAGCGAGCCATGTGGTTTGCGAAGGAAGGTGATGACACCAACACTGCTGCAAGTTATGGCCACGGCGGCTGGTTTGAAACGGCACGAGCCGAAGCTTTACATACCGCAGAGCACGCAGGTCTGCTTGATCTGTGCGGTTTTGCCAAGTTCGAGCTTAAAGGCATTGATGCCGCTGCCTGGCTGGACTCACAAATAGCAGGGAAAGTACCCTCACCTGGCAGAGTGTCTTTAAGCTACTTCCTGTATCCAAGCGGGGGTATCGCGTGTGAGATGACCATAACCAGTATTAGTGATGAACATTACATTCTGATTGGTGGTGCACCTTCGCGAGTACACGATCTGGATTGGTTGCAAAACGCCTTGACTGCTAACTCAAAGCTTAGTGTCACTGACATTACTGATCAAAACAGCACACTGGTTCTGGCAGGACCCAAATCGCGTGAAATACTGGCACCGATAACCGATAGCGATCTGGGTAATGATCACTTCAAATGGCTAACCATGCAGCACATAAACATAGCTGGCTACAAGGTTATGGCGTTAAGGGTGAACTACATTGGCGAGCTTGGTTGGGAATTGCATGTTGACAATAGCAGCACGGTAGCGCTTTACAACGCCCTTTTCGAATCAGCCGCTACCACTGGTGTCGATCTACGAGACTTTGGACAATATGCTATGGATGGTATGCGTCTGGAGAAAGGTTATCGTGCCATGCAAGCTGAATTGGATCATGAAACATCCCCCCTTATGGCAGGTCTTGACCGATTTATCAAACTCGACAAAGCCGTCGACTTCCCAGGGAAAGAGGCTCTGCAAATCGAGAAACAGCAAGGGAGTGCATTACTGTTTGTTCAATTACAGCTCGACAGCACAGAATACGATGCGCTTTACGGCTGTACCATTATAAGCGGTGACAAGGCTATAGGTTATACAACCAGTGGCGGATTCGGTTTTCGACTAAACCAGAGTATTGCATTAGGGTATGTTAATGCAGAAATGGCGTCACCCGGAACCAAGGTCAAGTTAAGCGTACTCGGAGAAGTCGTCAACGCTACTGTTGTTGCTGAGCCTTTGTTTGATCCTGACAACGAGAAACTGCGTGCTTAGCACATAAACCAAGGCACAAATAAATCAATCAAATCAAAGCCGGCAACGACCACCGGCTTTTTAATATTGAAAATACAGCGTTTATTTGTTCAGGATTGCTCACCCGTTTTTTTTGCCATCGATACTACATTACTTTCCATGCGCTTATTAAGCTCTTCGAGATAGCCTGCGAACTCCACACCTAGCTCGTGGTGATCCAAAGCAAATTCAACCTGAGCTTTCAAATAACCGAGTTTACTACCACAATCAAAGCGTCGGCCATCGAAGTTGTACGACAACACGCGCTGCTCGGAAAGCAATTCTGCAATCGCGTCGGTCAGCTGAATTTCGTTACCAGCACCACGTTGTGTGTTTTCAAGAAGATGAAAAATTCGCGGAGTTAAAATGTATCGACCCACAACAGCTACATTGCTTGGCGCATCGGCAACAGCAGGTTTTTCAACGATACCCGACACTTCCATTAAACCCGGTTTGACTTCGCTGCCCGCAACGATGCCATAAGAACTGACATCTTCTTTGGGTACAGGCTCTGTGCCCAGGATAGAACAATGCTGATAATTGAATACATCAACCATCTGGCTCAGACAAGGTTGGTTGCTGAAATTAATCAAGTCATCAGCCAAAATCACGGCGAAGGGTTCGTTATTTACAACTGGCTTGGCACACAGCACCGCATGCCCAAGACCAAGCGCTTGTGACTGGCGAATAAATACACAATTGACATGCTCTGGCAGTATGTCGCGAAGTACGGCAAGCATTTTATCTTTGCCCTTGGCTTCGAGTTCTCGCTCCATCTCATAGGCGGTGTCAAAGTGATCTTCAATTGACCGTTTATTTCGACCGGTAACAAATATCAGTGTGTCGATGCCAGCCGCTACCGCTTCTTCAGCCGCATATTGAATGAGCGGTTTATCAACCACCGGCAGCATCTCTTTCGGATTAGCTTTGGTGGCCGGCAGAAACCTTGTCCCCATACCTGCAACCGGAAAAACCGCCTTTTTAATTTGTTTCATTTTTACTCCATTCAATCTGACGACTATACCTATCCGACGTCCATAACCGGCGGCCAAATACTCCAAATGACATACAACGGAGCCGCCGAACTACATCTACTCATTTCATTGCAACACAATTCATTGCAACACAAAGATACGCCTTGTAACAGGCAACATTCGTTACTTATTTCATGCTTATCTAATTTGAATCCGAACCACATACTACAGGCACCCTACAAGGCATCAAAACAAACCCATTACCCCAAAAAGTGACCCACCACAGCATACGCTCACAGAAAGAGCGCCATTGCCGTAAAGTCTGCCATCGCGCTCAACACCCAAGCGACCGATATTTTTTGATACTATCTGCAACTAGCAAGCCAAACCAGAGAGAGATTGACTATGACGTTTATCGTTACTGAGAACTGCATCAAGTGCAAGTACACCGATTGCGTCGAAGTGTGCCCGGTTGACTGTTTTCACGAAGGGCCCAATTTTCTTGTCATCGACCCAGAAGAATGCATCGATTGCTCTCTGTGCGAACCTGAATGCCCTATCAACGCCATTGTCGCTGAAGAGGATATGAAGCCCGAAGACGAACAGTATCTGGCTCTCAACGCCGAACTATCAGCAATTTGGCCGGTTATCACAGTTCAAAAAGACCCGCCAGAAGATGCTAAAGATTGGGAAGACAAACCCGACAAATTAGCGCTACTGGAACGATAAACTCTTCATGCTGCTCATTGCTACAGGTCCAGTGTGAGCTGCTGCTTCAAAGTTCAAAAGTATTCTAACCAGAATCGTTAGATTGCTGTTCGATATCGCGCGACACGCAACAATGCTTTACCTGACAGTCTCTAATAATTTTATAACAAGTTGGCATTTACAATTGGTATTAATTCCGTATTCTATGTCAGATATAAACCCGCTGTCCTCGAATTGATGTCATTAACTCGTAGCTAACAGTACCAGCTGCGTTTGCCAAAATTTCAATAGGATGTTCGACACCCCACAGTACTGCTTCGTCACCCAATTTCGCGTTTTGTATTCGACTTAAATCAATTGCAATAGTGTCCATGGAAACTCGCCCGACAATTTGACAAATTTGTCCATTTAGTAAAACACTGGCATGTTGATCCAGCACCCTGGGAAGCCCATCGCCGTATCCAATTGCAATATACCCAATGTACTTGGGTTCACTACAAACATAGCTTGCAGCATAACCAATGGTTTCACCCGCTTTGTATCGCTTTATCGAAATCAATGGTGCCGATACACGCATGGCAAGCCTCAATGGCACTTCCTCTGTCAATTGACTTTGAATTGGATTTGCGCCATACAGCATAATGCCCGGTCGCGCCCATTGGGCCTGTGAACCTGGCCAGGCCAAAATCGCTGCAGAATTAGCCATACTTCGTTGCAAAACTTTATGTTGCGTAAGGTTATTGAAAGACTGAATCTGCCGCTCTGTCAGATGATTCTCGGTTTCATCCGCACTAGCGAAATGAGTTAAAGCACCAAACCAGTTCAGTCCGCAGTCGGAGGCGAGAATCTTATCCAGCTCATCCGGTTGAAAACCCAACCGCCCCATCCCGGTATCAATCTTTATCCATGCCTGCAATTGGCTTGAATTCGGCAATTGAGCAAACCAATTCAGTTGGTCCTTACAATGTATAACAGGCCAAAGTTTATATTGTGCAAACGCCGCACTTTCATTCTGATCGCGAGCACCGTGTAAAACCAGAATGGGTTTGTCGATCGACGCATCGCGAAGCTCAATAGCTTCGGCCAAAGTTACAACGGCAAAACCATCTGCCTGGTTAAGTGCTGTTGCAACCTTAACAGCTCCATGTCCATAAGCATCGGCTTTGACCACTGCAAACAGGTTTTGCCCACCGGACCGCAATCTGGCAAGCGCTAAGTTATCTCGGATTGCACCAAGATCAACGCTTATTCGTAAAGCGCGCTTATTGGTTGAGGTCATTGAGATGACTAACGGATGGCCAAGGCCTGGCAACTTTGAACTGATGCCAACAACAAAAACATGAAGTCATGGCCTAGCTGAACTCGCCAGAATAAACCTCTGGTGAATAATTCTCAAAGCGAGTGTATTTGCCAAGAAACGTCAGTATACAGGAGCCAATAGGTCCGTTACGTTGCTTTCGGATCAGGATTTCGGCCTTGCCTTTGCTCTGTTCATCTTCCGGATTGTAAACCTCATCTCGATAAATGAATATGATCACATCGGCGTCTTGCTCAATCGCTCCTGATTCACGCAAATCGGACATGACTGGTCGCTTGTCGGGACGCTGCTCAAGACTTCGATTCAATTGCGACAGGGCAATAACAGGCACTGATAGTTCTTTTGCCAGGGCTTTTAACGAGCGCGAGATTTCTGATATTTCGTTGGTTCGATTTCCATCACCACCCGAGATTTGCATTAACTGCAGGTAATCAATCACGATCATGCTGATACCGTGCTCACGTGCGAGTCGGCGACAACGAGCACGCAATTCTACAGGCGTCAACGCTGGGGTATCGTCGATAAACAGATTGCGTTTCTGGTTCAGTATAGTGATCGCGGAGGTGACCCGCGGCCAATCCTGTTCGGCCAGATTACCGGTACGCAGCTTTTGCAATTCGACTCTCCCCAAAGACGAAATGAGCCTCATGCCCAACTGCTCTGCAGGCATCTCCATACTAAACACGGCCACCGGCTTTTCGGCTGTTAGCGCTGCATGTTCAGCCATATTCATTGCGAAAGTTGTTTTACCCATAGAGGGTCGACCAGCCACAATGATCAGATCAGATGATTGCAACCCACTGGTCATTTCATCGAGATCATCAAACCCGGTTGATTGCCCAGTAATAGTTGCATCTGATTCATACAGTGTGTTGATGCGCTCGATTGCAGTCGCCAGCACCGTTTTAATGTTGGCAAAACCACCGCTTCCTGCTCTACCGGTTTGATCCGCGATCGCAAACACTTTAGCCTCAGCCTGATCAAGCAGGTTTTTGGTACTGAGACCATCGCTGTCAAATGCGCTATCCGCAATTTCGTTAGCCACACCGATAAGTTGACGCAGCACAGAGCGCTCTCGAACGATATCAGCATAGGCCGCGATATTAGAGATGCTTGGCGTCTCTTGTGCGATCGCGCCTATATAGTGCACACCGTTTGCGTCTTCGAGCAAGCCCATGGTCTGCAATTGACCAGTTACTGTTACAACATCGGGAACAAGGTTTTCACTGACAAGCGATGTTATCGCACGAAAAATAACCCGATGGTTGTACTGATAGAAATCCTTCTCTACAACCGTTTCGGAAATTTTATCGAAGGCCTCGGCATTGAGCAGAAGACAGCCAAGTACCGCCTGCTCTGCTTCAATGGAATGTGGTGGCATACGTGCAGCGCTGAGCTGCTCAGCCAACTCACTGGTTGACTCATACTCAACGGCATAATCGTCTGGGTTGAAAGACATGTGGTGAGCCTCACGGCAGAAGGTCCTGGCTGTACAACTTTAACAGCTACACATTCACAGTTATACGTTCAATTTCTAAAAAACCGACTCATTCGATCATGAAGCTTCAAACACTTCTGCAAACACCCCGTCTTGAGCGATCTGGAACCATTGAGATTTGAAACTAGAAGTCGTTCTGAGGACAAGCGTTCTTGTAGTATTGTGTACAAAAACAAGCCATGTGTTGACATAACAAGACCAGGATATCCAGCATGCAACAACGTGCAACATAAATGAACAGTTGTGGCCGGCCAAGTGCGGCCGGCAAGGCATCCCCTATTCAGACGCCTTTCTTAGTCTGCTTCTTCACCTACTACGTCTACAGTGACCTGTGCATCAACATCGGCATGCAGGTGCAAATTCACAGGATGCTCGCCTATATTTCGCAATGGACCATCCGGCATTCTAATTTCCTTCTTCTCAATTTCTACACCAGCAGCCTCGATGGCCGCTCGAATTTCTTCTGTGCCAACCGATCCGAACAGCTTGCCTTCGGTACCACTTCTTGACGTAATAGTCACACTTAACCCTTCCAGTGAAGCTGCGCGTTGCTGTGCCGATTGAAGCGCTTTCGTTTGTTGCTCTTCCAGCTCGGCACGACGAGCCTGAAATGCCTCAATGTTGGTTTTAGTCGCCATTTCAGCTTTGCCTTGAGGCAACAAGAAGTTGCGCGCAAAGCCAGATTTAACGTCGACCAGATCACCCAGACTACCGACATTATCGATTTTTTCTAAAAGTATGACTTGCATGCGTATCCCCAATACCTATTCAAATTTTACGTATTCGGAACAGGTTGTCCGCTATTCCCAATACGCTTAATACAAACATAGTTGGTGGCAGCCACAGTATTGCGTACATGCCAGCCAACCAATTCTTGCTCAGACCACGTTGCCTGGTTAAGCAATGCAGTACTGACAATCCCTGGATAAAAAATACAAACATCATCGCTGATGTTATTAGCGTAAAGAGCGACCATGAAAACACCTGAGCCAATCCGAACGCTGCAACAAAAACTATTACAGCTTCTCTTCCCAGCTGCAATGAATGGAACTCCTTCTGAAAACCGCCAGCGTTAAATAATTGCGCCTGCCAATACCTGGCGATAAACACGCCACAGGTAACAATAAACAAAGCCCAACTAATCGCTGATTCAGCCAACATAACTGGCATGACATCACGTATCACGACCAGGTTCTTATCTCCCAAATTCTCCAGTTCTGCAGCTGACAGAACACTCAATGCTTCAGCTACCAAAACCTGCCAAAAATGCACAAGCTCGGCCTTGAACACACTGGCGAGCAACCCAATCAGCACAGTAACTGGTACTACTGCGAGTACCGCCATTTTCAGGCTCACCAAGTTGCGCAATACACTGGCAACGATTAAGGTCGCTATCCAGCACAATGCTACAAAAATGAGCACTGGAGGTGTATTGTGCTGCAACATCAGTGATGCAGCAAAAACAAACACAGCCGCTATCAGCATAGCCGATACTGCCGCTCTCTCTTGGTGCCTTAACATCACAAAAGCCAAAACCGCCGCACTGAGCATGATAGCAACAGGTGTTACGAGCAAACCGAACACCACGCTCATATCGAAGATCAAAACACCCAAATAAACTATCGCCGCACTAATTGCTGCGGCTGCAAACAACCCTACTTCAGCTATTCTTGCTAATCCCAACACGGCCCAGATACCCGTAATTGACGAATTATTCGCAAGCGCTAATGTAATGAAGCTTTAGTGTTGATCGGTATAGGGCAACAAGGCGATGTACCGCGCACGCTTGATCGCCGTTGACAGTTGTCGCTGATAACGAGCTTTTGTTCCAGTGATACGACTCGGCACAATTTTACCCGTTTCAGTGACAAAGCCTTTCAGTAGTTCCAGGTCTTTGTAATCAATTTGAGCAATACCTTCAGCGGTAAAACGGCAATATTTACGACGACGAAAATAACGAGACATAGTAATAACTCCAGAATTTATTAAGAGGCTGGTGAAGTCGGTTCATCGACAAGGTCGATGGCTTCAGCTTCAGGATTCATAGGAGCGATGTCATCATCTGATGAATAAGACTCACTGTCAGCGTCTGCGCTGCGCGCTCGTCGTTCTTCGTCACCACGGGTCTCTTCTTTCTTGATCAACGGTGATGGTTCAGTAACCGGACCGGCTGTTGATAAAACCATGTGTCTAATAACGGCGTCGTTAAATTTGAACGCACTGGTAAGCTCATCAAGTGCAGTCTGGTTACATTCAATGTTCAGCAAGGTATAGTGCGCTTTGTACACTTTGTTGATTGGGTAGGCCAATTGGCGTCGACCCCAATCTTCCTGGCGATGAATAATGCCTTCCTGAGATTCAATGATGCCGCGGTAACGCTCTACCATGGCGGGTACCTGTTCGCTCTGGTCCGGGTGGACGAGGAACACGATTTCGTAATGTCGCATAGTTGCTCCCTATGGGTTTTGTCTGACTCTTTGTCAACGCGAGCAGTTAGCTCGTCTGATGGGCCAGAACAAGGAGAATGGCAATATTGCCGTACTGCTTAGCCGGTTAATTCTACACCAGTTCGATCAGACAGACAATACGGGCATTGAGCAGATATCGAAGACTGCGCAAACCCTCCACAGGTCCATCTGGTGCGCTCCGGCTGCTGAAACACGCGATACCAAACAAAATGGCCTGGTACCGGGTTATTTGTGCGGAGCGATAGTTACTTACGTCGCTGACGACATACCTCAAAAAGACTAACTCCGGCCGCTACAGATACGTTTAAGCTGCTAACGCTGCCATGCATTGGAATCATAAACAAGCCGTCACAAGCATCTCTGGTCAACCGCCTTAAACCGACACCTTCAGACCCCATAACAATAGCGACCGAGCCGGTCAGATCAATATCGTACATCGGCGAATCAGCTTCACCGGCCGCGCCATAAATCCAGATACCAACATCTTTGAGTTTCTTGAAAACCCTTGCCAAGTTCGTTACCTGAAACACTGGTACAGTCTCGACAGCACCCGAAGCGACTTTTCGGACTACTGGGGTAATTCCCACGCTGTTGTCAGTTGGTAATACAACAGCATCTACACCCGCGGCATCGGCGCTTCGAATACAAGCACCAAGGTTGTGAGGGTCTTGCAGTCCATCAAGGATAAGTACAAGCATTGGGCCTGGACATTTATCCAGGTGCTCGAACAAGTTGTTCTCGTTACCCACAGGTTCGCCTTCGAACTCAGCCAGCACGCCTTGATGCTCAATCGCGCCACCGATCTGATCCAATTCATGCCTGGACACCTCTCGCACTGATACGCCAGCCTTTTGAGCCAGCGACACAATTGCGCGTATACGCGAATCTTTGCGGCCTTTTTGAATCATTAACAAACGCGTATCGGCAGCGTTGGCCTTCAGCAATGCTTTAACCGCATGCATACCGCCTACGTAGGTAATGTCTGTCACTGAAGATGTATTCCTGGTAGCGTTCGACTATCCAGCGTGGCGTAACAAACAAGCGGCATAGTCAGATTTGCGCTGTTTGTCCGTTACACTGCACTAGCGTTTTTTACCAGCCGCTTTTTTCGCTGCGACCTTGCTGGCAGCGGTTTTCTTTGCTGCAGTTCTTTTTGAAACCACTTGCTTTCCAGCTTTCTTCTTAGCCGTCTTTTTTCTGGCAACGACTTTCTTATTTGCTGTCATTTTAGTCGCCGTTTTCTTGGAAACGGATTTTTTTGCAGCTTTCTTCTTATTTGCTGTTTTCTTGACTATCTTTTTCCTGGAATTAGCTTTTTTAGCGAGTTTCTTTTTCGTTGCCGTTTTCCTGACCACTGTTTTCTTAGAACTAAACTTCTTCATTTTCTTTTTGCCAACTGATTTCTTCGAAGCAAATTTCTTTGTAGCTTTCTTCTTTGTAGCTTTCTTCTTTGTCGCTTTCTTCTTCGTCGCTTTCTTCTTGGCAGCTGTTTTCTTCGAAGTAACTTTCTTGGCGCTTGTTTTCTTGCCTGTCTTTTTCTTGGATATCTTTTTCTTCGATTTAACTTTACTTTTTGTTGAGCTACTTGCCAATGGTTTCTCCTGATCAGCCGTCAGTGCAGCAGAGACTTCGTCATCCTGATTGGCAAACTTCTTCTTTGGCTTTTTGCGTTTTTTATCGCTTCTCGAATCATGCGTGGCATCACGCTTGTCAGCACCAAGTTCGGCGAAATCGATTTTCCGATCCTCAAGATTTACCGCTTCAACGCGAACCATAATTGCATCACCCAAACGATACTGCTTTCCGGTACGCTCACCCACCATTGCCTGTGCGGCTTGCTCAAACCGATAGTAATCGTGGGACAGATTGGTAACGTGCAATAACCCCTCTACGTGAATATCGGTTAGCTCAACAAATAAACCAAATGAGGTAACCGCTGTGATAACACCGGGGTAGTCGCTACCGATATGATCTTGCATGTACTCGCATTTCAACCAGCTCACCACATCGCGTGTAGCCTCCTCTGCACGACGCTCGGTGTTAGAGCAGCTCTCCCCGAGTGAATGCATAAGTTTCGGCGTGTAGCGATAATTAATAATGGTATCGCGTTTGAGTACGTGCTTAATTGCTCGGTGAACAAGTAAATCGGGGTATCGCCGGATTGGGGATGTGAAATGCGCATATTGTGATAGCGCCAATCCAAAATGGCCTTCGTTTTTAGGTTGATACACCGCTTGCTGCATCGAACGCAGCATGATAGTGGATATTACTGCTTTATCAGGCCGGTCCTCTATTTGATTGCTCAGAGCAGCGTAATCAAGCGCAGTGGGTTTATCACCACCACCAATAGAGAGCCCGCGTAACGAGAGAAACGCACGCAAGTCTTCCAGCTTGTCAGACTTTGGGCCGTGGTGAACACGATACAGCGCAGGCACACTGTGCTGTTCGAGAAAACCGGCGGCAGCAACATTTGCCAAAATCATGCATTCTTCGATGAGTTTATGCGCATCATTGCGAACAATTGGAACGATTTCGCTAATCTTTTTATCGTCGTCAAATAAAATTCGCGTCTCAGTCGACGCAAATTCTATGACGCCACGTTTGGAGCGATTGGCGGACAGCACTTTGTAAAGATCGTGTAACGAGCGAAGGTGTGGTACAAGCTCAGAATACGTTTTATGCAACTTGCTCTTATCATCGTTAAGAATTTCGTTTACTTGCGAGTAGGTTAAACGCGCGTGTGACAACATCACAGCATTGTAAAAGCGTGTGCGCTGAATGCCACCAGACTCATCGAGGGTCATTTCGCATAACATACATAAACGCTCGACATCTGGATTGATTGAGCACAGGCCATTGGAGAGCACTTCTGGCAACATCGGAACAACCCGGCCAGGGAAGTACACTGATGTACCACGATTCACGGCTTCTTTATCCAGTTCTGAATCCGGCTCAACATAATGAGCGACATCGGCTATTGCCACAAGTAACTGCCATCCGTTCCTGGTTTTCTCACAGTAAACCGCATCATCGAAATCACGCGCATCGACTCCATCAATCGTGACCAGTGGCAGTCGCGTGATGTCTTTACGACCCATTTTGTCGTGCTCTTGCACATCTGTGGAAAACACATTGGCCTGATCAAGTACCTCTTGTGGCCACTCGAACGGTATGTCGTGACTACGTAACGACATATCGATTTCCATGCCGGCTTCCATATGCTTGCCGAGCACTTCAACCACTTTACCCACTGGTGGATTATGGCGGTTGGGTTGTTCAATAATTTCTGCAACAACGATATCACCGTGCGTAGCATCCCCTCGTTCAGCGTCGGGAATCATCACGTCCTGGTGAATACGTTTATTATCCGGCGCTATCACAATGACACCCTTCTCTTCGAGAAACCGACCTACGATAGATTTGTTAGCGCGTTCAACTACTTCGATCAGGCGGCCTTCCCGACGACCACGACGATCAACACTAGTGAGGCTGACCACTGCTCGATCTCCATGCAATACCCGACGCATCTGCTTGGCGCTCAAGTACAAATCCCCCTGTCCATCATTTTTATCAGGTATCAGGAAACCAAAGCCATCCGGGTGTGCGTTAATCCGTCCTACGATTAGGGAGTCTGCATCGACTGGCACCAGACCGCGTTTGCGGTTCTCAATGAGCTGCCCATCACGCATCATCGCCCGAACCCTGCGACTCAATGCATCCAAGGCTTTCGAATCACCGGACAATCCGAGCCGACTGGCAAGCGCATCAAAATTTAATGGTGCTTTTTCTTTGCCTAGCAATTCCAGAATAAATTCACGGCTGGCAATCGGTTCCCCGTATTTGGCCTTCTCTCTGGCCAGATGGGGATCAGCTGGTTTGCGGTGCTTTTTGTTCTTCTTGTTTTTCTTGTTCTTGGGTTTGTTCATAACTATTTACTTAAAATAAGTACGGCAAGGTTACGCTAAAGTGACTTTTCCATCATTTAAATCTAAACAGCATTGACAGCACGATTGAGCTTCGGTACATTTCGCGGTCTGATTTCCAGTTGTATACGACCTTTGCCGAGGTGGCGGAATTGGTAGACGCGCTAGCTTCAGGTGCTAGTGAGCTTATGCTCGTGGGGGTTCAAGTCCCTTTCTCGGCACCAATATCACAAAAAAGTTACGCTCTTTATTTGCCTTCCGGTGAGCATATGCTCGTGAGACCCGTTGCACGGCGCGTTCAAGTCCCTTTCTCGGCACCAATACCACAAAAAAAGTTACGCTCTTTATTTGCCTTCCGGTGAGCATATGCTCGTGAGACCCGT
>CAYTJF010000040.1:0-1998 GCA_964437945.1 uncultured Granulosicoccaceae bacterium | reverse complement strand
CCAATACCACAAAAAAAGTTACGCTCTTTATTTGCCTTCCGGTGAGCATATGCTCTTTAACTTACTAGTGCCCGACTTTATCGAGACCAACGAGGCCAATCAACTCGTTCATATCTGAAAAGCATTGGGCATCATTCGCTGCCAAAGCTTCATTATGACCCTCAGGCGCATAACCTAAACATGGCATACCGGCTCTTTTTGCAGCCAGGGTACCGTTTTCGCTGTCTTCTATGACGATGCAGTTCTCGGGCGCTGCCGAAAAGTGCGCAGCTGCGTGTAGGAAAAGTTCAGGCTCTGGCTTCCAGGAATTAATGTCATAAGCCGAAAACATTGTATCCTTGAAATACGACAATAGCCCGGTTTTCCCCAGTGTCAGTTCCATTTTGTTAATAGGACCGTTGGATGCCACGCAAAATGGCATACCGAGCGAGCTTAGTTGTTTTAGAACTTCTGGTACACCGACCACCGGGTCTACACCTTGTTCCAGGCGCTCAAGTACCTTTGCGTAAAGATTCTCAATCCAGTCACCTGGCAATGTTATACCTTTGGCTTCAACTGCGCTCTGCACGCTTTCCATTGAACCGCCAACGAACAATGCCATACACTGATTTACATCGAGTTTCAGGCCGTGTTCGCCCAAGTCTTCAGCCATGACCTGGTTAAAGATAATTTCGGAGTCGACAAGAACGCCGTCGCAATCAAAAATGATGAGTTCCGTTGAACTATGCATCTATTGTATTGGCTTGTATTAGAGTCATGCAAACGGATGAACACTGATAACATTCTGGTTGCGCTCTGGCCCGGTTGATACGATGTGCGCAGGCAAACCGACTAATTCTTCCAATCGACGCACATAAGCTACGGCAGCTTCCGGGAGCCCATCAATCGATGTTACCCCGGCCGTTGGTGACTGCCATCCAGGCATCTGTTCGTATACAGGTTTACAGCGTGCAAGGTCGTCAGCGCCCAGTGGCGGATGATCAATCGTTTCACCATCAAGTACATAACCGGTACAAATACTAACGGTCTCCATTGTATCCATGCAGTCGAGTTTAGTCAGGCAAAGCCCGGTAACACCGTTGAGCAAACACGCGCGACGAACCGCTATTGCATCAAACCAGCCGCATCGACGCGGACGCCCGGTGGTTGAGCCAAACTCATGCCCAAGGCGGGCAAGTTCTGCGCCGTCTTCATCGAACAATTCGGTCGGAAATGGACCTTCACCTACTCGAGTGGTATAAGCCTTCACAATACCCAGCACGTACTCAATGGCATTTGGGCCACAACCAGTACCACTACAAGCCGCACCGGCAACTGTGTTCGATGATGTGACGTAAGGATAAGTACCATGATCAACATCTAACAGGGTACCTTGTGCACCTTCAAACAAGATGCGATTGCCAGCTTGACGGTGCTTATCCAGCAAACCCGGCACATCGCAAACAAAAGGCTTCAATAATTTTGCGTAAGTTCGGGCTCGGGTTTTCAGAGTATCAAGATCGTCTGTCTCAACTTCGAAGCGAGCCAGGCTATCTTCGTGGCGATTGAACAAGCCAGTTAGTTTTTCATCAAAGCGGTCAAGATTAAACAGATCATGAACGCGAAGGGCTCGTCTGGATACCTTATCCTGATAGGCAGGTCCGATACCCCGACCGGTTGTGCCAATCGCATCTTTACCGGCAGCTTTTTCGCGAGCCTGATCGAGTGCCACGTGCAAAGGTAAAATCAACGGACAAGCACCGCTGATTCTGAGCCGATCAGCAACAGGGATACCACGCTTTTCCAGCATGGCAATTTCATCGGCCAGCGCTTCCGGTGAAAGCACCACACCATTGCCGATAACGCACACAACGCCATCGCGTAACACGCCACTTGGAATCAGATGCAGAATGGTTGTATCGGAGCCAGTCACTAACGTGTGACCAGCATTATGACCACCCTGGAATCGAACCACCATCGATGCTTGTTCTGTTAGCAAGTCCACAAACTTGCCCTTGC
>CAYTJF010000039.1:0-29778 GCA_964437945.1 uncultured Granulosicoccaceae bacterium | reverse complement strand
GTGCAATTCAGCATGACTTTCCTGCTGAATTTCAATCATTGCCCAATCGCTATCACGCAGCGGGTGACGAATATCCATAACCACCACAAGTCCACGTAAAGATTCACGCCGTGTCAGATAGCGCAGCATGGAGGCGCGCCAGGCTTTTTGCTTGGATTTGGATACCTGGGCATAGCCATAACCGGGCAAATCGACAATAAAGCGTTGCTCATCAACGGCAAAGTGATTGATCAATTGCGTTCGACCGGGCGTTTTACTGGTTCGAGCCAGCTTGGCGTTGCGAGTTATCGCATTGATGGCACTGGATTTGCCGGCATTGGATCGGCCAGCAAACGCAACTTCGGCAACAGAATCAGGGCATTGACTCAGTTGATCCGCACTGCACATAAATTGCGTAGAAAAATAAATACGGTTCATCAGGGCTTTAACACCATGGAAGCGGTTGGCAGTCTGCTAAAATTGCTGTTTGCAAGCGGGTAACCCGCGTAACAGTTTAACCAGTTTTATTATTGAATTTCCGGAGGTTTAATGAACAAGCGGACCTTTTCTGCCGCACTAGCTGCCGCACTGCTGTGTTTTTGTGTGGCAGGTCCTTCAAATGCGCAAGGCGATAAGGCGGCAGGCGAAGCAGCGTCGGCCACCTGCGCGGCTTGCCATGGCGCAGATGGAAAAGCGGTTTTGCCTGGTGCCCCTAACCTGGCAGGGCAACATGCATCTTATATTGCCAAACAACTAACCGATTACCGAGACGGTAACAGGGCCAATGCGCAAATGGCCCCCATGGCTGCTACTTTGTCTGATCAGAACATTCTGGATTTGGCCGCCTATTATGCTGATATGACGCCAATTAAAGGCGCGGCAGAAGAAGACAACCTCACACTGGGCCAAAATATTTATCGTGGCGGTGTTACCAGTGCAAATGTTGCAGCCTGTACCGGTTGCCATGGTCCATCCGGCAAAGGCAATCCAGCAGCAGCTTACCCAATGCTGAGTGGACAGAAAAAGGATTATCTTGTCGCACAGTTGAAACTGTTTCGATCGGGTGAACGAAACAATGACCCCAACGAGATGATGAGGTCACTCGCTCACCGACTTAGTGACGCAGAGATCGACGCGCTGGCAAATTTCGCTAGCGGGTTGTACTAGTACTGGGGCCTTAGTGGGCGCAAGTACAAATCTAAAAAAGGATTCTTGCGCCTCATTGCCTAGTTTAGCCACTACTGGCAGGCCCCCACGTTTCACCTGGCAGGCACGTTACACCCGACAGGCATGCGCCTTGCGTCATATATAATGCTACGAGGATCACGTAAACGAAAATCATGCAAGTGAACCAATCTGTACGAAACTCATCTAAGCTCGCATTAGCGAAATTTACAATATTGGATTACAAAAAACGTAACTAAACTCTGGAGTTTTTTCGAATGAAAATAGCAAGCAAACAAGTACGCACAACTGCTGCAGTCTTTGCTGTCAGTATGGGCGCACTTCTGCTAATACTGGCAGCGCTTACAGTATCGCGAACCAGTCACGCAGCGGGATTCGAAACAATCGATCCCCCTCAAAACACATCAATTCCTGACAAAGTTGAAGTACTTGAGTTTCTATGGCTAGGTTGTCCGCATTGCTATGCGCTTGAGCCCTCTATGGAAGCATGGGAAAAAACCAAACCCGAATATGTGCACTTCGTTCGTGAAGCGCCCCCACTAAACCCCAGCTGGGAGAATCACTCTCGAGGATTCTATGCAGCGCAACTGTTAGGCATAGAACATGAATTTGTGGCAGCCATGTTTGAAGCTATCCATGAGAAGAAAAAACCCATGAGGGATAAGAAAAAGATAGCAGCCCTTGCCGGCACACTTGGCGCAGACGAAGATAAATTTTTGGGTACCATGGATTCTTTTGTTGTCGAAGGAAAATTAAAACGCTCCATAGACTTAGCACAAAAGGCTGGAATCAGCTCTGTACCATCCGTCATCATTAACGGAAAATACCGCACAAGCACCAGTATTTCCGGCGGTCACGAAGGGGTTATTGCAGCCATCAATGAACGCTCTGCATTTGAAAAAGAAGCGATGAAATTGCCATAGAACTGTCTGGGGGGCGCAGCTCTTTGTTTGGGCTGCGCCGCTCTCGCTCTACTTGTATAGCAAACCCGCATAGCTACCCGAATCAACCAGATTCAAAGCCCCCTTTCACGTTTCACCTGACAAGCACGTTTCACCTGGCAAGCACGTTACACCACCTGACATGCTCAGAGCAGTTTCAGTGTTTTGAGCACTCTTGGCTTGTCATGAGACACCTTCAAGTTACTTGAATCAAACGTGACTATCGAGGGCTGAATGTTCCAACTCGATGACAACTGGCTCATTATGAATGACATAGTTCTTGTTCATCGTACTGACATTCAAATATTGTGTGCCCTGTCGGAATAGTTGCCCGTACCCCTCATGAATATGTCCGAACACATGATACGCAGGCTTGATCTCACTGACGCGTTCGGCAAGTGCGGGACAACCCGTATGCTCAGTTAATTCAGCTGAACGCACTACCTCATCCATCACACCCCATACAGGACCATGGGTAATTAAAAATTGTGTGTCATCAGGAATTTTTGTCCAGTGCTGGCGTATCTCTGGTTCGTCGAGCATAAACGACCAGTCCTGGAACCGTGGTGTAATGGGAGAGCCCCAGAAACGAATGTTGTTTATTTCAACACCGCTATCATTGAGATAGATGACATTGTGTGCGTTGGAAACAGACAGTACATCTTCGGGATATTTCTCCAGATAGGTATCGTGGTTACCACCAATAAACATTTTATGCTTATGCGGCTGTTGAGAGAACCACTCAACAAAGGCGTGAAAGTCATCTCTGGAGCCATGCGCTGTTATATCACCTGCATGAACTAACACATCGCCATCAGGCAGGCGCACGGATTCATGCGAACCATGGGTGTCGCTGATACAAACAATTTTCACTGTTTTGCACTCACCAACCACATTACCCGCATCACCAACATCAATTGCGTCACCTGTATCTTATATCTCAACTTATTATTCATAACCGAAACTAACATAGTTAATTCAAGTTAATATTAGTAACTGTACTAATATACCAACTTGACTCATACATTTCCTAAAGTGACTTCCACTCGGAAAAGCCCACCGTATGCCATTTCATAGTCGTTCGATGACGACCAGCTGACACTAGGCCAGATTTCATAATAGAGCCACGGTCGCCATATATTCTGACGATACCGAATTCTAAGTTCAGCTCCCCGGTATTTATCTTCAATGCCTTCATTCAGAGAGGTAGCGTAACCGGTTATGCCCTCAAGTGCGAGTGCTCGACGCTTACCCAGATCTGCGTAGAACCCCATAGTCTCACCAATACCAGCGCCGCTGTTACCTTCAAGCCAACTCAATTCAATCGTGTTACGAAAATATAAACTTTCTCGATCAAAAAAGGTTCGACGACTATCAATTCGAAAACTGTTCTGATACCCCGAAGCCGAGAAGTAGGTAAGATTATTGGTGAGAGTGTTAGTAAACCCGAGTATCGACTCTTTTTTGTACCCCACAATAAACCTGCCAAACAATTGCGCCTTGTCGTCTTTAATACGTGCACCCACATCGTAATTAAGTCTAAACCGGTCTTTTGCAGTTCGGATAAAGCGTAGCGCAAGTGCTACGTTATTGTTGTCTTCTGAGGCAATCTGTTCACGTTGGGCAGCATCTGAATTCGCCGCACTACTCGAATCATCATCATCTTCGCTACTGACTAACAGGCGAAATCGCTGTTGAGACTGGGGTAGCACTACTCGCAACTTAACGGTGGCTGCAAACTTTAAGTCTTCTGCACCAGGCTTGACTGTTTCAACACGAACACGCGCCCAGCTGGTATTAAGCTTTTCACCGGATTCACCCGCACCAATGAAATCATCTATTTGAACAATGAAACGACTGAATCGGTCGCTGATATTACCGTGCGCTTCATCGACCAATGACCCTGCCCTGGACAAGGTTCCAGGCTCTGGTTTTTCATCGGATAACACCTGTTTGCTTTGCGTTTTTTCTTCAGCGATCGCGATTGAATAAGTCAACTGCAACCACATCACGGCAAACACCGGCACACATGAACGAAACAGTCGAAACAATTGCAAGCGAAGCTTTGATGCGGATATGCCAAAACCTGTTATGTGCAAATTTTCGCGGTGCATTGATTTTATTTGCCAGCACTTGTGCAAGCAGTCGCTGCCTCATCAATAACAGCTAACAGTAATTGCATATCTTCATCGGCACCAATAGATATACGTAGCCACTGCGCAAGTAGTTCGGACGGCCAATAGCGTACCAACACATTATTCTGGTTTAACTTATCAAATAGAGCAGCAGCATTTTTTTGTGGCGGCGACACAAATAGAAAATTTGCAGAGCTATCCAACACTCGAAACCCGCGTGACTTTAGCTCATCGCTGGTTTTGTCCCGAGTGGTAATAATTTTTTCAACGGTTTGCTTATAGTAATTCTGATCTTGAACAGACGCTATTCCTGCATGTTGAGCCAGTGCATCAACCGGATATGAATTGAATGAGTTTTTTACTTTCATAAGAGCTTCAATAAGACTACTGTTAGCATACGCAACGCCAAGTCTCATACCAGCCAGCGAACGGGCTTTTGAGAAAGTTTGTGTAACCATTAAATTTGGATACTGATTAATAAGCTTAACCATGCTTTGCGCACCAAAATCAACATAAGCCTCGTCAACCAGCACTAATGTGTCAGGCACGCGTTTTAATAGTGTTTCAATAGATGCAGCCGATACTGCCAAGGACGTTGGCGCATTTGGATTTGGAAAAACAATACCACCGCCGTTGTTTTCAAACCTATCCATATCAATAGAAAAATCGCTGAGCAGCGGCAGCACATGGCTCTCGATATTGAGCAGATCACAATAAACCGGGTAAAAGCTGTAGCTGAGTTCGGGAAACTGTAATGCAGCCGCACCGGTAGGCTTAACGGTAAAAAATGCCATAAAAGCCAACGCCAGAATTTCATCGGAACCATTACCAACAAACACCTCGGCTACATCAAGTTGATGATAATCCGCTAAAGACTTTCGTAAATTTAACGACTCTGGGTCCGGATAACGGCGTAACGCGTGACCATCCACCTTTGCTATGGCGCTAAGCACTTGCGGGGAAGGGGGATACGGATTTTCATTCGTGTTGAGTTTTACTATGTTCTCGCCGTCTCTTTGCTCTCCCGGAACATACGGTGATAGTTGCTCGACAAGAGCACTCCAATACTTAGTTGACATAGCGAGATTGTTAGTCGTTCAGCAAAGACGACAGCTTGCCACTGGCAGATCGGATTTGCGGTAAAAAATCAGTAACAGCTGCAAATGGCACACGCATGCATGGTGCATGAAATGAAAGCGTTGCATACAGGCGATTATTGTCATCGGTTATCGGTACAGCCAACGCAACCATGCCATCAATGTACTCTTCATTATCGAGTGCGAAGCCGCGTTCAGCGGTAGCATCGAGTTCTGCGTGTAAAGTCTGTGCATCCATGACTGTGTTCGCTGTGTACGCCACTAGCTTGACGTGACTGACAAGCGATTCTCTTTTAGCTCGAGACAAACTGCTCAAATACATTTTACCACCGGCAGTGGCAAAGGCGGACACACGCGATCCTATTTGTAACTGCACTCGCACCGGCCAATGCGTTTCTGCTCGGTCGAAGTAAATCATTTCAGCACCATCTGGCACCGCTATGTTACAGGTTTCCCCGATCTCCTCGGACAAGGCGCTAAGAATGGCCCGGCGTTGAACCTGCATAGGTGCACTGGCCAAAACACCCATGGCAACCCGATGTAGTCTGTGACCAGGTTGCAAGCCACGCTGATTCATTCGCGTTTGCAGATATCCCTGTTGCTCCAGTGTACCGACAAGGCGATGCAAGCTGGCCTTTGGGATGTTTAACTTAGCCGCAAGCTCGGTGGGTGACAATGAGCGCTCAGATGAGGCAATGGTTTCCAGGATATCGAGCACACGATTGACAGTCGATCCCTTAACAGGTCGTTCCGGTGATTGCGGGTCATCACTCATATCAGCGCCGTCCGACCGTGAGTAATCTCGGTGTCGGTCTTGGTTCGTCCGCTAACTTTGTGTTGTGATGCAGCTAACGAAACAGCCTGATTCATGCATTGCTTCGAAAACATTGACCCAAACCCTTGCGTATATTGATTCTCAAAGTACCGATATAGGTGTATTTTTACAACCATAAAGGTACAATGAACACAAAACGAGACTTTAAGTACCGTTATCGACGATTTAACATTTGAATCAGCAATAGTAGTAAGCAATAGGCTTCGACAGGATGTAATGTGTTCGACAGTTTCGATTATGTAGTAATAGGCGCAGGTTCGGCAGGTTGTGTGATGGCCAATCGTCTAAGCGCCAATGGTATGTACAGTGTCGCATTGCTTGAAGCCGGGGATCGTGACTGGAATCCATGGATTCATGTACCAGTTGGCTATTTCAAAACCATGCACAACCCGGCCACTGACTGGTGCTACCAGACTGAACCTGACCCTGGGCTAAACGGACGCAGCCTGAAGTGGCCACGAGGCAAAGTGCTCGGTGGCAGCAGTTCTATCAATGGCCTGCTCTATGTTCGAGGACAACATCAAGACTACGACCGATGGGCCGAGATGGGCTGCACCGGCTGGTCATACGATGATGTTTTGCCGTTCTTCAAAAAAGCCGAAAATCAATCGCGTGGTGAAAGCAAATACCACGGCGCCAATGGGCCATTGCATGTCAGTGACATGACTTTTAAACGCGATATTTGTGACGATTTTATTAAAGGTGTGGCAGAGCTCGGTACACCTATATCCGATGACAATAATGCTGAAGAACAGGAAGGCGTTGGATACTTCCAACTCACTTCCCACAACGGCCGACGTTGCAGTTCAGCGGTCGCCTATTTAAAAAAGATTAAAAACAGGCCCAATCTGACCATTCTTACCCGTGCAATGGCAACACGGATTGGGTTTGAGAAAGGTCGAGCCCATACTGTCGATATCAAACACAAGAATGAACCGCTTACCCTAAAAGCCAACAGAGAAGTTATCTTATGTGGCGGGGCTATTAATTCGCCACAACTACTACAGCTCTCTGGCATCGGCCCTGGGCAATTGCTGCAAGACAATGGCATCAATGTGGTTGTTGACTCAAAAGATGTTGGTTGTAATTTGCAAGACCATCTGCAAATTCGAACGGTTTACAAAACCAACGCCGCAAATACTCTCAATGATGAGTTATCCAACTCTTGGCAAAAAATGCGCGCTGGCCTCACCTATTTAGCCAATCGCAGTGGCCCGCTTAGCATGGCTGCAAGCCAGGTTTACGCATTTTGCCGCACACGTTTATCAAACGACAGACCCGATATTCAATATCACTTTCAACCGCTCAGTGCCGATAGTCCTGGTGAGGGCCTGCATCCGTTTTCTGCGATTACTGCTTCGGTTTGCCAACTACGACCTGAAAGTCGCGGCACTATAATGATCAAGTCACCTAATGCCAACGATCACCCGACCATAACGCCAAACTACTTATCGACAGAACTGGATTGTCAAACCGCTATCGAATCACTGAAGCACACTCGTCGAGTAATGGCATCTGATGCGATGCGATCTCACATTAAAGAAGAATTTTTACCTGATTCAAATGCCAGGACAGACGATGAGCTATTGGATCAGGCACGCTACATTTCAAACACGATTTATCACCCGGTCGGCACCTGCCGCATGGGTGCTGATAGTCAATCGGTACTCGACAATGAGCTTCGTGTGCGCGGTGTTGAAGGGTTGCGCGTGGTTGACGCGTCAGTGATGCCGGAGATTGTATCTGGTAATACCAACGCGCCAACGATCATGATCGCCGAGCGAGCAGCGGATTTTATTTTAAACCAATGAGCGCATTTGATCGCATCCTCAAAACAGCAATTGCAACACAAAAAAAAATAGCACTGCCTGAAGCGAGCGATGATCGCGTACTCAACGCAGCTGCTGAAATAGTGAAACAGAAGCTGGCTCAACCCATTCTTGTCGGTAATGCAACTCAAATAGCTGAACGGGCGCTGGCGCTGGGCCTATCGCTTGAGTCACTATCCATAGTAGACCCGTCCACAAGCACTCAAAAACAACACTACATAAACCGCCTGGTTGCCAAACGCGAACACCGAGGCATGAATGCTGATAAAGCAGCTGAAGCGTTAGAAAACCCTTACGTGTTTGCTTGTATGATGATGGACGACAAGGCTGTAGATGGCTGTGTCGCTGGTGCTATTACCCCAACCGCAGAAGTTGTTCGCGGCGCTATGCAGTTAATTCAGAAACGCGACGATGTTGCTCAGGTATCAAGTTTTTTTATAATGCGCCTGCGTGAATCACACCCGGTGAAAGATGTTTTGGTTATTGCCGACTGCGCACTGGTTATTGACCCAGACGCACACGAGCTTGCATCGATTGCCGCTGACACTGGCGACAGCGCGAAAAAACTACTCGGTATCGAACCCGAAGTGGGTATGTTGTCTTTTTCCACTGCAGGCAGTGCCCGACACAAGGCCGTTAGCAAAGTACGCGAAGCAACGAACGGGCTGCGAGCATTACGGCCAGACTGGCGTGTGGTGGGAGAGGTTCAGCTTGATGCCGCAGTTATCCCTGAGATACTGGCCAGCAAGGCCCCTGATATGGCTGGTAAAAACCCATGTAACATTTTGATTTTTCCCAATCTGGACGCTGGAAATATTGGTTACAAGCTCATTGAGCGCTTTGGTGGTGCACAAGCCATTGGCCCCATCCTGCAAGGTTTGAAGATGCCTGTGAACGATCTAAGCCGCGGCTGCAGCCAGAATGACATCGTCAATCTGGTTGCTGTCACCGCTGCACAATGTGATTAAGTCTCTATACCGTTTATAAAATATTGTAACTCCCTGAATTGATAACATTCTTACCATCAAGCTGACTCTATACGTGCCGATATGCTGCTATGAAACGTAAGTTTTTTGCGAACCAGTGCATAGAGTAGAGACGCTGCGAGTCAATGGATGTTGAAATAGTCGAATCCAACCGGATCAGTCCAATTCAATTGGATGCCTGGTGGCGGCTGTTTGATTCAACCCCTCAGGCCCGGTTCTATCACCATCCACACTGGCATCAGTGTATTGCAACATATTTGTTACCAGAGCAATTGAATCTGGGTTTCTTAACCGTGGGCGATCAATTGCAAATGGTATTGCCACTGTGCGGTACAGCAGGAGAGCGACGTCGAGCACACCCACTCCATGATCACTTATCACTAAATGATGTGCTTATCCACCCCTCGTTAGCCGCGGATGCTAATCAATTACTTGATGCCATTCAACTCACACTCGATTCACTTGGGACCAGCTGGTGGGATTGGAAAGTATCCAACCTTGCTCACGAAAGTGCTCTTACCCAAATGTTGTCAAAATCACTTTGTTTAACCAATGAAGATGGCACAACATCAGACAGTATGGAGAAGGATCAGGATGGCACATCAATCCGCTGGTCATTGAAGCAGTCAAGAGAATCCGCCAGCTTTGATTGTACTGGTGATGAACGCGCACCGACGGGAAAACTTCGGCGAAACTTACGGCGTTTACGAAAACAGATAAACGAGTATGGTGAGCTTCGAATTGAAGTCGTTGTAAATTCTGAACAACTAAACGATGCATACGAACAGTTTTTAGCAATCGAAGCGTCCGGTTGGAAAGGTGCTGGCGATGAAGCTCCGGCTATATCGGCTAACCCTGCACTACAGGGGTTTTACCAGGCACTGTTAAGTCCATCAATTGCCGGCTTTGCACCTCAAATCAATCTACTGTGGTGCAACGATATTTGTATAGCTGCCCAGTTCGGCATACGTACTGATGCTTGTTTAAGCTTATTAAAAATTGGCTACAACGAAGAGTATGCCCGGTTTTCCCCAGGCTATTTACTACTTGAATCGATTCTGGACAAAACACCGGAACTCGGTATTAACACATTAAGCCTGGTTACATCGCCGCCCTGGGCGCAACGATGGCACCCTGATATTGAACCAGTTTGGCAACTCAACCACTACAACAGCTCAACAATTGGCACCGCACTGCACAAGTTTGATGGTATCAAGCAAGTTGTAAAAAGCCGACTCAGGCAAGCGGCCTAAAATTATGATAGTACTCGGAATCAACTACTATTTTCATGATTCATCAGCCGCACTGATAGTCGATGGTGAACTCATGGTTGCATTGGAAGAGGAACGATTTACACGAAATAAACACACGCGTGAATTTCCAGAGAATGCCATTCGCGAGTGTTTGCGTATCGGTGACATTAACGCTGATCAAATCGATCATGTTGCTGTATCAATTAAACCAACCCATTGCTGGCAGAAGAAAGTCGCCTATGCATTGAAGAAACCCCATAAGGCTGCACCCTTTATAAAACATGAGCTGGTTAACGGTTATTTTAAACAACGGCGATTTAGAAAGTGGGTGACTGATACGTTCAGTAACGCCAACAAACCAAACATAGCATTCATTGAGCATCACTTATCGCATGCAGCTGGTACGTTTTTTGTTTCCCCTTATGAAGATGCAGCCATTATGGCCATTGATGGTTCAGGCGAATGGGCATGTGCATGGTTGGGCAAAGGTAACGCGAATAAAGTGACTTGTTTTAACGAGTCTGAATTTCCACACTCATTGGGATCAATTTACGAATCAGTCACGGAATTTTGCGGTTTTAAGCCTAATTACGATGAAGGTAAAACCATGGGTCTGGCCCCATTGGGCGATGCCAGTAAATTCATTGAACAAGCTCGCAAAACGGTGAGCATCTCTGAAACCGGGCAAATTGAAGTTGATCTCAGTTATTTCAGCTATCAATTCTGGGGCTACAAACGATGTGCGCAGAAATTCTATGATGTGTTTGGAGAGCCACGCGAAAATAACGGTGAATTTAAAACTCATCATCATGATGTAGCAGCAGCATTTCAGTTACTGCTGGAAGAATGCGCATTAAAGATGGCTACATATTTAAAACAAAGAACCGGCGCTAACCATTTAATTATTGCCGGTGGTGTTGCATTGAACAGCGTTATGAATGGGCGATTATTACGTGAAGCAGGGTTTGATGATGTTTACATCATGCCTGCTGCGGGTGACAACGGCACCTCTATTGGAGCAGCTTACACGTTACTTCATCAGGAGTTGAATCTGCCCAGGTGTTTTATACACAGCGACCCCTATGTTGGCAACGAATACAGCGATAACAATATAGAAGTTGACTTGAAGAAATTCAAATTAAACTACAAAAAGACTAACGACATTGCATCAGAAACAGCTATCTTACTTGAAGCTGGGAAAATTGGAGGCTGGTTTCAGGGCCGGATGGAAATAGGCCCACGCGCACTTGGATCGCGAAGTATTGTAGCCAATCCTGCGTTTCCAGATATGAAAGACAAGATTAATTCGGAAGTAAAATTTCGTGAAGCTTATCGGCCTTTCGCACCATCAGCAACAGTAGAGGCGGCACAAGCATTCTTCGACATCGACGTAGAAGCCCCGTTTATGCTTAAGGTTTGTCAGGTGAAAAAAGATAAGCAATCCGTCATTCCAGCAATCACTCACGTTGATGGCAGTGCTCGACTGCAAACAGTTCGGTCCGAACATCATCCTCTGTATCACAGTTTGATTAGCCAGCTTGGCGAACGAACAGGTGTACCCGTGGTACTTAATACCAGCTTCAACATTCAAGGCGAGCCAGTATGTGAATCACCCAGAGATGCGATTCGATGTTTTTATTCCACTGGTCTGGATTTCTTGGCTATTGGTTCCTTTTTAATAGAAAAATAGTAATAGATCGTGGGTAACTTAACCAAAAATCTGTTTGTTAGTCTGCTGATATTTCTGCTGGTCGGGCTGGCTGCCTGGCCAGCTTTTGTGTTTGCCAATATTGCCTTAGGGTTTTTTCTGGGTGAAGGCTCAGTAATTGACCTGTGGAATCAAGAACCGAAACGCAAGCTTGTAGACTCATTTATTGAAGGTTATATTTCAAGCGCGCTTATTGCAGCCGCATTGGGGACAGTTGCCGCGCTTGACTACCTCATCCTTGCCAGATCCAGGCTTACTGGTTTTTTTGCCGGTATCAGTGTGCCGATATTTTGCATTGCACTTGCTTATCTATTTTATGTAGACCCTGCTCAAGTTGTACTTGGTTTTATCGCCACTGGTTTTGTTCTATGGATTTGGTACAAGACCATCGATATTGGTTTCAGACTGCACAGGAGTAACTAATGCGATCAACATACCTGGTTTTTTTATTGCTCGGAATTAGTTTGTCATCAATAAAAGTGACTCAAGCAGATCAAGCCATATTGATAGGAGGTGGTTATAGCCCTAACGGCTCACAAGGTCAGATTGAGCTTAATGTGAAATGGGTACAGAGCGTACTCAAGAAAGCCAATCTACCCGTTACCACTTTTTTCACTGACGGCGACAATCCCACCCCCGATGTGCACTACTTACACCAGGCTTCCAACAACACTGAGTCCAGTGCTATTGATACGTTGGCAGCACAACTTGAACCCGTTGCCAGACTGTTTCAAAATCAGTTAGCGAATCAGCGTCGCTATCGCAATCACAACATCGAAGATGTGCAAGCCGGCACGGATGCCAACACACTGGCACAGGCAATTGAAAACATACTGGAAAGTAAGCCAGATGAGCCCGGTTTAATTGTATTCAACGGGCATGGACGTCAATCTAAAACCAGTATGGACAAAGTTACAATGGAATTGTGGAACGATACAAGCATGACAGCAACCGCGCTGCATTCCATATTGAACACCTCCAAAGCACCAAATCGTTTTGTTTTTACCCAATGCTATTCAGGCGGGTTTCATCGTCTTGCCTATAAAAATCCGGTACAGGGTTTAGCGCTCTCTGACACTACCCGTTGCGGATTTACCGCCGAGTCTGCCTATCGACTGGCGGAAGGTTGCTCGGCCGGAGTGGACACTGATGACTACCGAGACTACACCACGTATTTTTTTGCAGCACTTGATGGTTACGACAGAAACGGAAACTTATTACCAGTTGAAACCGACACTAATGGCGATGGCAATGTCAGCTTACGTGAGGCTCACTTCTATACAATTGAAAATGCCCACAGCACCGACCTACCCCGATCAACCAGTGAAGACTACCTGGCCACCTGGCAGCCCTGGTTTCTAAAATGGGCTACCGAAAGACCAATTTTACAGAATAACGAATATGCAAAACTATTTCGTGCGCTGGCCGGGCGCCATGATATTTCGCTAGCCGGAAATCCGGCAAAATCGATACGTAATAATATGCAATCTTACTTTAATATTGCAGACGATTTAACTTCCCAGCAATCCGACCTTCAATCGAGTATAGCCAAAGCTCAAAAGACATTAATAACCGCAGCAGAATCTAAATGGCCATCGCTGGCTAAACCATACACCGCTATGTTTCAGGCAATGTCTGCATCAGGCGAGGTAATTCAAGTTGCCAACTGGTTACGTGAACAACCCGACTACCAGGCGATGGTTGATCTGCAAAACAAGGACGAAGCTATTGTTCAGAAACTGTTGGAAAACGAGCGGGATTTGACTCAAATGCATAAGATGCTGCACTTGCGCAACATCGCCAAACTAAAGCGTCAACTTTACGAATACGGAACACCTGCGCAAATTAGTGACTACGAGAAGTTGGTGGCATGCGAAGACACACCACTGGTTTTTTCAGGGCAGTCTCAATCTGACAATCCTGTACTAAGTACCCAGATAACAGACTAGGGTTGAAGCCATCTCAAAATGACCGGGGCTTTTAGTTATACGATAAAGGCAACTGCTGCCTTATAGAAACATTCTGCCATTCTGATGAGCTTTCGGCTCGACCAATGACGTCGCCTCGAGAATTGGTTAGCAGCGGTGAAATGTAATCTTCCAGCTCTTTGGCAAAGTCAGCTCCAAGAACACCCAGTGCTTTTAGCACGGCTCCAAGTGCAACTCTGGCTCCACGATCATTGCCATCATCCATCTTTAGCGCAATACCCAGGCCCTGTTCGGGTATGCAAGCGGTGTAGCAGCCTTCCGCTCCAACTTTTACCAGTATTCTTGGAGCCAATCGCGCCATGATATCAGTACACAGTCGCTCTTTCCCAGCAACCAGATACGGATGCTTTGCAATAGCAGACTGAATACGACTAATAGCAACAGAACGAGTGGCGTCCTGGCCAGCGGCATCAGAAAAACGTGCCATAGCAAGTGCCAAACGCTGCAAAGGCAAAGCCAGACACGGAATACCACAACCATCGTAACCCCATGGCAACTGCATAACCCGAGAGCTGCCCATTGACTCAACGACTTCAAACCAGCGACGCTGTGCGTTATGCCTGTAGTTACGATAGTCTTTTGTTTTATCGCCCAGATGAAGGCAGGTGGTTAATAGCCCCAGGTGCTTACCAGAACAATTGTGATGCACTCGCGTAGGACCTTCACCGCGGGCAAGCATTTCAAACTGTGTAGGTTGATGCATGGGTAGGCTGGCGCCGCACTCAAGATCATTGGCATCAAGACCAATCGTGTCCAGCCAACTTGATACCAGATCGCAATGCACCTTTTCTCCATTATGTGATGCGCATGACACAGCAATGTGTTCTTCGGCTAAAGCGTAGTGTTCCACCGCACCAGACTCTACCAACGGAATAGCCTGCAGAAATTTAATTGCTGAGCGTGGATAAACGTGATGCATAACATCACCCATCTCTAGAATTAGCTGACCATCCGATTGCACTACTGCTACAGCCCCACGGTGTCTGCTTTCAATAGCATTACCACGCCATAAATTAACTAGTACTGGATTCACGTATTTCCCATTTCCAACGTTGTTCTTGCCAGAAGTAGCTTATGCACTACTGCTCAGTCCCACAGCGTCACGTATTTGCAGCATTAATTCCCGGCTTTGAATTCGCGCCTTAGCAGCACCAGCCTGCAACACGGCTTCTACATCGTCAGGGTTAGCCAACAGTTGTTGATATTTTTCGCGCGCCTCACACAATTGCGCATCGAGCAATTCGTAAAGCCGCTGTTTAGCATCGCCCCAACTAATACCGCCCGCATAGTCGTCGCGCATTGTAGCTATCTCATCTGAACTGGCAAACGCTTTATATACATCAAATACGGTATTGCCCTCAGGGTCTTTAGGCTCACCTGGCTCCAGGGAGTTGGTTTTGATTTTCATAATCTGTTTTCGCAATTGTTTGGATGTTCCAAACAAGGCGATTGTATTGTTATAACTTTTACTCATCTTCCGCCCATCCAGACCAGTAATCAGCGGAGTGTCTTCATCTACTATCACTTCCGGAACAACTAATAATTCGCCGTAGTGGTGGTTAAATCGCTGCGCAATGTCACGACACATTTCGACGTGTTGTACCTGGTCTTTACCAACAGGTACGCGAGTTGCCTTGAACATCAGGATATCTGCCGACATTAAAATTGGGTAATTAAAAAGTCCCATGCTAATGCCTTTGTCCGGGTCGCTCGAACCGGAGTCAATATTTTCCTGCATCAAACCCTTGTAGGCATGAGCACGATTCATTAGTCCCTTGGCAGTCATACAGGTCAGAATCCAGTTGAGCTCGGAAATTTCAGGGATATCAGACTGGCGATAAAAGGTTGATTTATCGGTATCCAATCCCAATGCCATCCAAGTCGCCGCAATTTCCAACCTGGACTGACGCACAGCTGCCGGGTCGTGACTGCTTATGAGGGCGTGATAGTCAGCAAGAAAGTAATAGCTGTCATTTTCTGCCATCTTGCTAGCGGCAATAGCTGGCCGAATAGCACCCGCATAGTTTCCAATATGCGGTGTACCCGATGTTGTTATTCCAGTTAGGTAGGTCTGTTTCGTCATTCTTGTGAAAATCCGCCGTGTGAAAATCCGCTTTGGGTGCAACGTCGGTAGCGACCACACCAGCTGACATTGTAACAGTCCCGGATGACGGTTCGCATACCCTCAATCCCTGCGCTCACCTCCGAAAGATGCACTGGACCGGGGGTCAGTATTTACGCTGTGATCGCGAGAAGATTAGCTCCTTTAAGCAGTGTTTACGGGGCATATCGTATGGATAAGTTAATGCGGTTCTACTGGTACGGCCTTAGTGCATTCGTAAAAGGAAAACGATCTTTAATTCTGTCGAACGAGCCAGGCGGATAACGGATAAATCCATTCAACTGGCTCGTTTGGGAAATTTACGCCTCTCTCCCAACAAGGACTTAACCTCTGACGAATAAACCACTTCTCTATTGGTTGCATAGCCTTCATGATTTTGAATGACTTTATCCAGATCGTATAGATAACTCACCATAACTCCAGCGGATTGAGCAAGGCCTTTTTCGTATATATCTGCACGCGGTAATATTTGATCAAGCGCTGCTCCATTACCCAAATGAAAACGGGCAACAGGATCCAGAGGTTGATCATCTTTACGTTTTTCATTGGTTAAATACTGCGCCGCTAGTTTTCGCAGCAAGAGCAGCTCTTCATCGTTAGGATCTTCTATCGATTTAGTAGCAATACGTTTGACTACTTCAAGCTTGCCTCGCAATTCGTAGTCTGCAGTTTCAACTAAAGTATTTTCAACCCAACGCATAAATCCGGGTACCGGAGACAGCGTTCGAAAGAATTTCAAACCACTGTGCTGACCGGAAAGTTCCTGCGCAACCTGTTTGATTAGAAAATTACCGAAAGATACGCCCGCCAGACCGGATTGGCAATTGGATATAGAGTAGAACACAGCCGTGTTAGCCGCTTCTGCTGGTTGTATTTCCCGACGTTGCGATAATATTTCAAAGATTGAATCTGGCGCAGATTGAGTTAGCGCCACTTCTACAAAAATTAGCGGCTCGTCTAACATGGACGGATGAAAGAACGCAAAACACTTTCTGTCAGTCGGGGCCAGCCGTCGTCTTAACGCATCCCAACTTGAGATTTCGTGCACTGCTTCATATTCAATAAGTTTTTCCAGAATGTTAGCCGGTGTTTGCCAGTCGATTTCACGCAACACAAGAAATCCACGATTAAACCAGGCGCGAAACTGCTTTTGCAAATCGATATCAATTCGTTCCAGCTCAGCATGCTCTTTCTTGCGCTTAAGCAGGCTTGCCCGCATATTCACCAGCATGCCTGTGGCACCAGGAATACGGTTAAGTCGGCGAAATAGCTCTTGTCGCTTGGGCTCGACACAGTTGAGTAGTGCTTTTAGATTCTTGGCAGTATCATCTGCGGCCAGTCTATTGGCAGCAGCCTGAACCTGGTGTGTATCGATATCGAATCGCTGAACCAACATTTTAAAAAAAGCTAATTGCTCATCATCGTTAGAGCGCGAAAAGCGATTGAGAATATTATTGGCAATTCGGTTTCCTGATATTTCTCCGCGCTCTGACAACAACGCATCGCATAGTTCTTCGAATGTGCGAGCATCACCGTCCAGCTCGTCCGTGTCATCTCGATAAAAAACCGATGTCAGCAGATCCTGGAAAAAGCTCATGCGACTCATCATAGTGATATAACAACCAGTGATGTATCTACCAGCGAGGCAACCGGTGGAGTAACAAATATCGGGGCAACTATTCGTTGAATACCAAATCGTTGGATAACTATAGGTAAGGCAACGGATAGCCGGGCAAACGACTGCTCGCCGGTGAAATGGTTATTCATTGCATCTGCCCCTGCTGCCTCGTTTGTAGCTCTTTCGAAAAGCTTGCCACTAAAATCACAGAAATGCGATTGACGCATGGAACATTTTAACGAAATATAAAACACTGAACGAAACGCTAGACGAAACACGGAACACACTGTTACAACCATGAAGCAATATTACCTCAGTTCAGATAATGCACAAATTCGGAAACATCCATTCTATCGGCCACCAGTGTGTTCACAACCGCCGACTCGTCTGCATAGCCCAATGCCATGCCACAAACGATGACCTCAGATTGACTTATGTTCAATTCTGACCGAACCACGCGGTGATAATCGGACCAGGCAGCCTGAGGACAAGTGTGTAACCCGGCTTCCCTTGCCAGTAACATAATATTTTGAAGAAACATACCATAGTCAAGCCAACTACCGGTGGCTAAGTCACGGTGCAACGTAAACATTAAACAAACAGGTGCATCAAAGAGCTGGTAGTTTCGCTTGTGTTGTTCGTGAATTTTTTCGCGCTCACCTTTTCCAATACCCAGTAAGCTGTATAAATCCCAGCCAATTTTACGACGTCGAGCGAGAAAAGGTTCGAACCACTTTTCCGGATAGTACGGAACTTCAATTTCGTGCTTGTCGTCAGGGTTGTCGAAAGCCTTACAGGCAGCAGCACACAGCTTATCTCTGGTTTCTCCAGTAACAACGTATACATTCCATGGCTGTATATTTGTACCGCTCGGTGCACGCCCGGCAGTTTGCAATATTTGGGTAACCAAACCTTCCGGTGGCATCTGGCTAGTGAAGGCTCGCAGTGAACGTCGGGTATTCACTGCCTGAGTTACGGTTTGTGCGGCTTGGTAATGTATGTGTTTGTCTTTAGTCATAAATATTCAATATAGGCGGTATTCAATGTGCGCAATTAAACTCGTTCGCTTTAACCAGTTCGTTTAAACAAATTCGCTTATGCGATCACTTAAATAAAGGTAGTTAGTACGGACACTTAATTTTTATCATTTATTATCTTGCAATATGAAATCTGCTGCCCGCTCGCCAACCATGATCGACGGAGCATTGGTATTGCCTGTTGGTATGGTTGGGAACACAGATGCATCCGCCACGCGTAAACTCTGCACACCGTGAACTCTGAGCCGCGCATCCACCACAGAACTCTCGGCATTATCTCCCATACGGCACGTACCGCATTGATGAAATACTGTCCAAGCATTATTGCGCACAAAAGACATCAGTTGTTCATCAGAATTGCACTCGGTCCCCGGCAGAATTTCCTCCTGGATAATTTCCTTGAGTGCCGGCGCTGCGGTCAGTTTTCGCATCAAGCGTATACCGGCCAGCATTAAGTCTTTATCATGCTGTGTGTCCATATAATTCGGCTGCAATCGTGGTGCTTGCTTAGGGTCGGGAGAACCTATTTCCAGATATCCTTTACTGGTGGGTTTACAGGGGTTGTAGCCGATTAGAAAACCCGGAAAAGGGTCAGGGTTAATCAACGGCCGAGTTCCAGCAGGCGCACGTGTGTAACTAACAGGTGAAAAGTACAATTGCAAATCTGGTGCTGAACACGATTCACTCGTTGATACAAATCCACCAGCCTGGTTCAGGCTTAGGGTTAAAGGACCCGTGCGCGTTAACAGAAACTGTATGCCTACCTTTAATTTACCCAACGCTGGACGAAGCTGCTGATTAAGCGTATCAACACTGGTTCGACATACCAGGTCGGCTCCCAAATGGTCACTCAAATGTTGGCCAACATCGTTACAAGCATGAACCACAGGTATCCCATAGCGTTGCAGTAATCCTTTAGGTCCTATACCCGATAACTGTAGCAACTGTGGAGAGTTTATTGCTCCACTGCAAATGATGATTTCCCTGCGAGCCGTCGCTTTGTATTGTTTGCCTTTTTTTTCGTAACTTACCCCAACGGCAGTTTTATTTTCAAATTGGATTCGCAATGCCTGCGATGACGTTTCAACGTGAAGATTATGGCGATGCATTGCCGGGCGAAGATAACAAGTTGCTGATGAAGCTCGCAGGCCATTTCTTGTGTTTATCTGATACAGTGCCGCGCCGTTCATGGATGCCGCGTTATAGTCTGGATTAAACGGAATTTGACACTGTTCAGCAGCTTTCAAATAGGTTTCACACAACGGATGCGCGTCATCAGTTATATCTCGTACAGACAGGGGTCCGCCCGTACCGCGAAGCTTATTTGTACCGCCTGTACCGCCTGTACCGCCCGTATTGCCAGACCAGTCTTCCATTCGCTGAAACACAGGCTCTACTTGCGACCACTCCCAACCACTTGCCACCTGAGACCATTCCCAATAATCATTTGGATGGCCTCGAACATACACCATGGCATTAATGGAGCTGGAACCACCAAGCACTTTGCCACGCGGCCAATAAGAGGGTCGATTGTTTAAACCATGAACCGGTTCTGTCTGGTATTTCCAATTAACATTTTTATCGTAGTAGACCTTGCCGTATCCCATAGGCATTTGCACATAGAGGCGACGATCACTTGGGCCCGCTTCAAGTAACAACACTGAATCTCGACCATTGGCACTGAGTCTGTTTGCCAATACCGAGCCAGCTGATCCAGCACCGACAATGACATAATCAAAAATCATGTTGCCAGGCGCCACACGACCCATACTATGTTAATAACACTCAATGCCAGCATGACGTTTAGTGTCAAGATCATTCCTAATACTCTGGCCTTACCCGGTGCGTTCGCATCTTTGATACCTACCGGGTGTAATATGCGGCCCGCAACAAAGACCATTGCAAGCAAGACCAGAATAATCCAGTGAACACCGTTCAGCTCTGCACAAGCTAACAAGATAAGTGTTAAGGGGGCATACTCGAGTAAGTTTGCCTGGGCGCGCATAGCCCTCAGCAGCTCATCACTTCCACCATCACCAACACTGATCTTGTCCCGACGTCTAATTCCGATGACTTTAAGAGCCATCATGACGCACAATAAAGAGAGCGCAGCAGCGGTTAGTGTTGTTATGTATAACATCGTGTTTATTCGACTACTTGCTTAAATTGAATAATGTTGCCTTCTGGATCCCAACCATCAATTACCTTCGCACCTCTGATATCCCAGATGTCCGATTCTGGCTTAAGTCCACCGTTAGTTTTTTCACAGGCTATTCGCACTTTTTCAAGGGACTCAACCACAAAGGCAGGCTTCATGGCGATTGCTACACGAAGTTCAGGTGGACTACTAATCGAAATACTGTCGGCTATTTGTTTTGGCATGCCGTGAACAACCAGTTCGACCGAACCGTTCGACATAACACAATGCAAGTCTGATGATTCCAACGGTCTCATGTTTAGCACTGACTGGTAAAACACCGACATCGCTTCAACGTCTTTAGCAAATATAACGCAACCGTTCTCAGCCATTTTATTCTCCTTTCGACTCATGATTAACCATAATCAGCTTCGTGTCATCAAAGCCCAATTCGTTAGCGCGAGTTTTAAACGCTGCCAATAACTCATCCGATACTTGAGGCGCTCTGGATAACAACCACAAATACTTGGTGGTATTGCCACTGACAAACGCATACTGATAATTGTCTTTATCCAATTCGAACACGGCATAGCTACCGTAGAACGGACCAAAAAAAGACACCTTCAAGTGACCCGTGGCTTTATCGCCAACGAAATAAGCTTTTCCCAGTGCTTCTTTCCATTCATCTTTTTTTTCAGAATAACCGCGATTTTTAACCACCAGACCACCATCTTTACGAGCAGAATAGGTAGCGGTAACGTTTGACAAACCACGCTCGAATCGGTGATCGAGACGGGCTATTTCGTACCAGGTACCCAAATATCGATCAGCATCAAAACCTGTAACTGGTTTTACGTTCTTGGGTAGGCCGGTGCACCCACTAATAAGCGCGTAGGTAACAAGTAGAATCCAAACTTTCATTGAAGGTCTATCTCTATTTCAATTTAGAGACAGTGTAGTGCTAAACGGCCCAGTTTGGGGGGTGTTATCAGTTAACACTTACGTCTTAGTGAGGAGTCTTCTGTTTAGGTTCTCCATCGCCAAGTTGGGCGATAAATTTGAACAGGTTCAGGTGTGATTGCGGATTGGCTGTTTTGAGCTCCTGTGATAGCTGGGTAAAACGCTTTACGCAGCTGTCATGCTCTGCTAACAGTGCGGCCAACTTTTGCTTGTCGTTTTCCGAGGGAGAGATATTGAATTTCTTTTTTTTATTCTCAAGGATTTCAAGAAACTCATAGTGCTGCTGTTTCGAATCAAACATGGCGTTGTAAGCCTGCCACGCATCACTACTGGCATCGTCGAGAACCAGCGGCTTGTTCTCGTCGTTTGTATTCACTTCGTTAGCCACCAGTCTTATCTACCAAGCTATCCGCCAATGAAGGACATTTCTACCTTTGGCCTGATCACAGACACTTGTGTTCGCGTCTCAGAGTATCGATCTTCACGCACAGACCATATACGATGTAGCTCTTTGGAAAGCGCTGTATCGTCTTGTTTACGTAAGACGGGACGCAAGTCGTGTCCAGATGTGGCAAACAGGCAGGTGTAGATGCTGCCTGTAGCAGACAATCGCGCACGACTACAATCACCACAGAAAGGATCGGACACCGATGTGATAATACCAATCTCACCACCACCATCGACATATTGCCAACGCTTGGCAACCTCTCCGCGGTAGTTCGCTTCAATTGGCTGGATAGGCATTGCTGCATTAATGCGATCGGCAATTTCCTGGCTGGTCACCACATGAGACAAATCCCATGCATTGGTGCTACCCACATCCATAAATTCAATAAAGCGTAATATTTGTCCGGTTCCATGGAAAAACTCGGCCATTGGCAGAATGCTGTGATCATTCAAACCCTTTTTGACGACCATATTGACTTTGATGGAATCAAATCCGGCAACCGACGCGTGCTCTATACCATCGAGTACGCTTTTAACACCAATATCAACATCATTAACTCGTTTGAACGTTTCGTCATCGATGGCGTCCAGACTGATGTTCAATCGTTTTAAACCAGCGTTACGTAACGAGTCGGCGCGTTTTTTGGTGAGTAGGCTCGCGTTAGTGGTCAGGCTGATATCAGAAATGCCACTAACGTTGGCCACACTGCTAACCAGTTTTTCCAGATCATTGCGAACCAATGGCTCACCACCAGTAAGCCTGATTTTCGTTACACCAAATTGTGCTGCAGCCTTCACTACACGAGTAATCTCTTCAAAGCTGAGTAGCTCGGCCCGAGGCAGAAACTTATAGTCTTTGTTAAATACCGACTTCGGCATGCAGTAGACGCAGCGAAAATTACATCGGTCGGTCACAGACACGCGTAGGTCACGTAGAGGTCTGTGTAATTTGTCAACAACGGCATAACCGTCGTTGCTGCTCTGCTGGCCAGACTTTAGTCCGGATTGGTCTTCGTGCTGCATGTTATGCCTTGCCTGGATTGCCAGGTCGCTACGCGACGGCCCTGATTGGCCAGTTTTTCGCCAAGTCTTAATGTACCTGAGTGTGCACGGCCTGAGCAATTGATTTAAACGCAAAGTGAGCCCTGGCTGGCATGACAACTGAACCAAATGGCAGTAGCTCACTGCGCTCAGACCAGGTCAGTTCCCGCTAGTTCGACCCGCTAGATCCGCCCACCGTGTTAGCGATGCTCGGACCAAAATAGACCTATAGATCTATTAGTCACTTTAGTTAGCCTCCACCGCGCTGAAATCGCAGATCAAAGTACGTTTTAAAAGCCGCTTGCTCTGCTTGGGTTACACCTCGAAAATGAAATCTGACCAATGCATGTGATATTCGCATTAACGCAATACGCCGCTCTTGTTGCTCGCCTACAGCGATTTCTACAGTGCCATTGTTTATCTTACCGTACACCGTCATACCCTCTATTCGAAAAGGGTGCTCGCCCATTGCAGATGGTACCAATCTGAGAAAATCCGCATGTGTGACCGCCATGTCGTCGGTGTACGTTATGTCAGGTAACTCACCCATAACAGGCATCACCCATGTCAAGTAAATTACCCACCGGCTACAGGAGGCCAGATGGCAAGCACATCGCCCTCTTTAAGGAGCCCGGATTCATCACGATCTGCATCGCAAACAAACACACCATTGATCAAAACCAGGTGCGCAAGCTCACGTGGCACGCGATACTGATCAATGATGGAATGCAAAGTCACGTCATCATCTACTTCAATTTCAGCGATATTGCGTTTTGCATGAGGCGGCAACAAATCGCCAAGCGTTGCGTATAGCTTGAAGGTGATTTTCATGGACAGCTTGTGATACGAATTAAACTTAATTTAAAACAGACTCAAGCAGTGTTGGCTTGATGCTGGGACTGGGCGCCAGCTAGATAGGCCTCGGATAAGCGCGCAGGATTTTCCATTAGCTTATCTTTCCATGCTCCCAACGGTGATGCTGTTTGAATAAGCCCGCGCATAACACCCACGTGCTGTGTCATACCAAGGCTACTGGCTCCAACAAGTACATCATCTTTGAACTGCAGATTCAGATACCGATAGTTGTCTTTGTCTACAAGCTCTGACTCTTCACCACCTTCAACGCCCATCCACATACCAAAAGAGGTAGAGATAAGGCCAACGGTGTCGAGAACATTCATATTAACGTTGCCAGGATTAGCCACAATATTGCCATAGACCATACTTTGCGCGGCCAATTTGCCATGCTCAACCGCAGTGGGTTGTATAGCCTGCACATAGTATTCACCGGTTGAAAAGTCTTTGCCCTGCGCGACATCCCCAGCAGCGTAAATATCTGCAACACTGGTTTGCATGTAGTCATCTACTACTACACCCATATCAATGTTGATGTTACTGCCGTCGAGAAACGCGGTATTGCTGCGAACCCCGGTGGCACAGATAACCAGATCGGCTTCAATGGTTTCACCTGTACTAGTGCTAACCGCCAACTTCGATCCTGACTCTTCGCTAATGCTATCCACCTTGGTGGATGTCATGACGCGGATGCCTTTAGCAACGCACCAGTCTTTAATCATGGTTCCCATAGTGCGATTGGTCATGCGTGACACCATGCGGTTTTCCATTTCTATAACGGTCAGATTAACGTTACGTGCCGCTAAAGACTCAAGAATAATGCAACCGATAAAGCCTGCCCCCATTAAAATGACATTGGAACCGGGTGTAGCCTTATCAATTATTTTGTGTGCATCTGCCAAAGACCAGCAGTTGTATACCGCATCAAGATCGATACCAGGGATAGGCGGTTTGGTAGCAGTTGCACCCGTTGCCACCAACAACTTGTCGTAGTCAAGAGTGTCACCACTAGCCATTACTACACGCTTTGCATTGGTATCAATCGAATTTGCTCGCGCATGGCGAACGTTGATACCCAGTTTCTCAAAATGAGTGGCATCTTTACGTAAATACGTGCCTTCTGGTGTGATATTGCCGGTCAGGTAATATGGAATTGCCATTCTGGAATAAGGAGGCACATCCTCCGCTGCCAGCATGGTCACCTCACTGCGCGAGTCGAGTTTTTTGATTTGCTCGGCGGCAGAAACTGCCGCCGGGCCCGCGCCAATAATTACGTGGTGCATGTGTTGTTATCCAGGCAATCCCAGCCGTTGGTGAGTTTCGCTCGTAACCGTGCCGTCGCTGTTCCAGCCACGCAACGCATAGTATTCCGGCAGCATCTTTTCAACCTCTGACACCTTGCCAGTGGCAGGGCCAGTATTGGCAGGCAAGGTTTTAAGGCGATCGGGCAAGTCGTCGTCAGCTCCGGTAAGACCTGCTTTGGTGTTGTATTCGCGTTCCATGTTCCAAATACGCTCACCCACTTCAACCAAGCGCTCTGGAGTCCAGTCGCCGGCACAAGCCGCATCAATTTGTGGTGCAATGTCGTCCATTGTCCACGCGAAAGTGGTAAATACACACAAGCCAGCAGAATCAACCGCCGCAGTTGCATCCTGAAAGGCTTTGGTTAGTTCGGCCTTACCATCAGACTCCAGCGGATCTGTTTTAACCGGAATACCAAGCATTTCAGAAGCGATGGTATAACCTCGCAAGTGACAAGCACCGCGATTTGAAGTGGCATAAGCCAAGCCAATACCCTGAATACCGCGAGGGTCGTAAGCCGGAAATTCCTGACCCTTAACAGTCATTGAAAATTCAGGTCGGCCATACTTTTCACACAAACGTTTCGAACCCAGCCCGAGATCACGTCCAAAACCTTCGCCTTTAGCCGCCATCTCTGTTGCCCAGCAAAGTGCCTCAGCCGAACCAAACTTCAGTTCTACACCGTCGGTTTGAGCGGTGGTTATAGCGCCTTCCTCAAACAATTCCATTGCCGCTGCAATCGTTGCACCAAGTGAGATTGGATCCATACCATCTTCGTTACACAGGAAGTTGGCATACGTAAGCGCATCGATATCATCGACACCGGTATCCGGACCCAAAGCCCATGCCGCTTCATATTCAAGACCACCGGAATTAATCCAGTACTCAGGCTTGTCTTTAACAGAGAAGTGCGTGCGATCGATCGTTGAAATACGACCACAGGCAATAGTGCACGAAAAGCAAGCGCCGTTAGTGGTCAGGTTTGGTTTGCCATCTGATTTTCTGGGCTCTGCCATGGCCTCGGCAGAAACACTGGCGGCACCTTCAAATGCCGTTTCACGCATATTACGTGTGGGCAGTGCGCCAACCTCGTTAATAACATTCATCAAAACTTGAGTACCGTAGGCTGGCAAACCTTCACCGGTTACGGCATTTTCAGCCAATACGGCCTTGCCGGCTTTGGTGGATGCCATGAAAGCTTCAGGATTATCTATATTAGCGAGGCCTTTTGTACCGCGAACAACAACGGCTTTGAGGTTTTTAGATGCCATAACGGTGCCCACGCCACTTCGACCTGCAGCGCGGTGAAGATCGTTCACTACCGCTGCATACAAACAACCCTGTTCAGCGCTTCGACCAACCACGGCGATGCGTGTTTGCGGATCTTGATGTTTGGTTCGCAAAATTTTGTCTGCTTCCCAACAGGATTGTCCCCACAGATCGTCAGCTGGTTGCAGTGAAGCCACATCGTCTTCGATACTCAAGTACATCGGGGATGCTGCACGGCCTTCAAATATCACCATATCCCAACCAGCGAATTTGAGCTCAGCACCAAAAAAACCACCAGAGTTCGAACAAGCAATTGCATTGGTTAGTGGGCTTTTACAGATAACCGAGTACCGGCCACCAGTGGACGCCATTGTGCCGGTTAACGGTCCAGTTGCCATTATGAGCTTGTTGTCAGGCCCGAGTGGGTCACAGGCCGGGTCAGTCTCTTCAACAATGTAGCGAGTTGCCAGACCACGTTGACCCAGATAATCATTGGCCCATTCCATGTTCAGCGGCTCTTCAGTGCACGTGCCGCTGGAGAGATTGACTCGCAGTATTTTCTTAGTCCACGACATAAGTATTCTCCTTTAGCTAGTTGTAGCGTTGTCGGTTTTTGACGCCCAGGCACGCATTTTATCCAGACCGGTCGCGTTCGCATCAACATAAGTGATGGCTTGAGTTGGACAAGCATCAGCGCAGGCTGGGTCACCACCGCACAAATCACATTTAACGACTTTGCCAGATGACGTGTTGTAGTTGATCGTGCCAAAAGGGCAAGCGATGGTGCAGACTTTACAACCAACACAAACATCTTCAAGTACGTCTTTAGAGCCGGTTTCTGCATTGATTACAATGGCATCGACCGGGCATGCTTGCATACACCAGGCTTCATCGCACTGGGTGCACGTATACGGAACAAAGCGTCCTTCATCATGAAAAGTGAAGACCTTGATCCGCGACTTCGCTGGATTAACCAGACCTTCATTTTCCAGTGAACACGCCGATTCACACTGCAGGCATCCGGTGCATTTACCCGGATCGATGTGCAGAGACTTTTGCATGATGCTCCTCCAAAGAATTACTGTTGTAGATACCATTATTAGGCACCTAATTATACATATAGATCAACAACTTGCGCAGATAAATATTCGCAAGTTACTTAAAACCACACTTTTTCCACAAGTACAGTAAGTAAATTTTATTCACATTGCAAGAATCACTTTTTAAGCGTTAAGCTGTTTCGGTCGGATCTGGGTCAAATTGCCCAACGGGGGCGCACACGCAAGCCGAAAGTTTTGGCGCTGCGGTTTCAACCTAATACAACCTTAAAACTGATCTGCCTATCTGCTGCCCAAAAACGTTCTTAAGAAAACTATGCTCAAAATTGCAACGATGCGGGGTTACATTAACAAACTGTCAATTGCTTCTGGCTGTCTGTGCCGACCTTAGCGATTATGTTGCACAGAGTCAGTCTTCGACACAAGTTATTTCGTTCAACATCGCCAGACAAGTTCTACCGTCAGCTACCATAGTGCATTCTACAGACTGATCGGACCCTCTATTTATGAGCTCAATGTCTTACCTACCGCCCTCTTTGGTAAGAGTGGAGAAAATTTCTCTGCTCGGCCCGGGCGTCGTCATCCTGACCGGACCATCCAGCTGCGGTAAAGGTGAGGTCGCAGCATCCTTGTGCGAGCTGCTTTCAATCGACACAACACGCCATCTGTCAATGGGAGGCATTTTGCGCACTACGGTAGAAAGAGCAAAGACAGATCAAGCCTTTGCTGCCATGCTGGCTGAAAAATACTCACTGTCTCACAATGTAAGCATTTTCGATTGCATAGACACAAGCGAAGAGTTATCGCAGAAAGTGCGTCGCTACCAACCAAAATTGCAGCAGTACTTCGGCCACAATGCTGACTCATCCAATACCGATGTCTTCCAGATGGAATGGTTGGAATTTTGTACTGTTCATGGCTTACTCATTCCCAATCGCTGGACACAGGATTTGATCTCCGCCGCTATTGATAGCATCATCCAATCAGAATCAGATAATAATGCCGATGCTTTCAACAGCCCTTTCATTCTTGATGGATATCCAAGAACAGTCGCCGCTGCAGAACACTTGATCGGTTACCTGAATAAAGAGAACATCCCAGTACTAAAAGTACTGCACTTGTCTATTAGCAAAGCTGAAATGCGTGCTCGGGCTGGAAAACGTGGACGCGTCGACGATAATACCGATGCACTGAACAGTCGCTTCGAATTCTACATAGAGAACGTGCAACCGACAGTCGACTACATTAAAGGTGAGCTAGGTGGGTCGGCAGTGTCGCTGATCGATGCACATCAGCCAGCGTATGTAGATGGTGAAGACGGGCGAAGCTTCCACTTACTCAGCTCGATCGACAACGTTGTTGCAGTAGCACTGCGTGCTCTAGGTGTGCCGAGGGTGGTGGTTCGTGATCTGATCGAAGCCCGTCGCGAACTAAGAGCATCATGAACATAAGCTCACCTACACCTGAAGCTTATGCTCGAATTGTTATTGCCTGGAAGTCGCTACTGTGTAGCTATTGCTGCCAACTGCTGTCTGCGGTTCTAATACTTAACTTGTGAAAAATACTGACTATGTGCATTACGCAGCCTTAAAGTAATGGCTTAAGAACTTCCCTTTTGGCACATCACAATTAGTTCGTAATATAAAGCGGCTAAGCAGTATCAAGTAGAGAATTTTCAGAACATTAAATTTGCGTAACCCGTACCGCTCAAGAACTTATCAATTAAAATAGCTGCGGTAAGCTTTCATGTGATGGGCTTCACACAAACTGACGGTGATTGAACACACCCGTCGTTAGTAATTCTTTGAACATGCATACGCAATTGACTTTAGAAGCACTTTAGAAGCACTTTATCAAAATAAACCAATGCAATATTTGGCCAAGACACTAGTACTCAGCTTCACGATTCTCCTAACAACTTCCAGTTTTGCTCAGGAAGTTAACAATACCGATAAAGCCGGCACTGCCAGACAATGGACAGAAGCTCTGCTGTTTG
>CAYTJF010000038.1:0-30844 GCA_964437945.1 uncultured Granulosicoccaceae bacterium | reverse complement strand
CAGATGGATTCTCCAATTTATCTGCAATTATTCTTACAGTTGATAAATCTGCCACAGCAACCGCAACAGAGAGCCTATTACTTACCCCTCCAATGGAGATACTTGATATATAAGTATTGTTATAAAGCTCTTCGCTACTAATTTGCTCTAGAGCATTTTGTAAATCTGCCATTGAATTATCCACTTCAGTAATACAGGGGACTTTTCCATCCACCTCAAGCACTTCTTTTGCATTTTCAACGTAGCCTTTAACAACTTGAAGAACCCCAATGCCTAGTGTGTTAACAGCTTCTTGTTCTTCGGCCATAGCTTGTTCCACATCTGCAGCTAATTGATCTTTTTCTTCTTGAGAAAGTTGCTCCAACGCGTCAAAGTCTCGAGAAAAATAGGCAATTCCAGCAATGTCAGGGTTGGCGTTAGCCCAGTTATTTAGCTGTTCAACATCAACAGTATTTTTCCAATCAAGATTGACACATTCATCAGGCAGCGGAAAACCATTGTGAATCTGATTGCTTCTTTCATCAGGTTCACGGTCACTAAACAAAGTCAATTTTCTGTCCTGGTTTGGCGGCCACGAAACTACGACAGTACGCACACCCCATGACACCTGGGAAGTTGTCTCGGCCCAATCACCCATAACTAAATCTTCAATTATTGGTCCGCTACACTGAGGCGGGAGCGATCCATCCACTCCGCCAATACAAATTTCCGGGTTATTGCCACTATCAATAATAGTTGAAGCGAACTCTACCTTAGAAGCAGCTTCTGGCAACTCAGATAAACTGGTATTACTAACCACTCTGACACCGCCTACCCCAAAAACATTTTCGTGGAAACTTTGACTTTGCTGGGTTTCATTACTACTGACATCGGAACTTGTTTCTGTTCCATCATTATCAGAACAAGCCGAAACCAGTGCGATGGCACTGGCAATCAGAGTTTTCTTAATCATGAACTCGCTCCTTTGAATGCTCGAATAGCGGACCACTTTTTGTAAAAATTAATTGGGATATATATCCCAATTATAGTGCTATATCGGCGTTATGCAAGCGCATATTCAGTAAAGAGGCGGCGTAATGTTGTCCTTTAATATTGTGTTAATCCTGTAAAACAGCCTTGAAATACATTTGCTTAGCAAGCTATTTGTAAATTATTTTATTCACCTTCCAGAATTTTGACTATACCGCTTACAACCAATACAGATGGATTCTCCTATTTTTCTGCCATTTTTTTTACAGTCGATAAATCTGCCACAGCAGCAACAACCGCGAAATTATTGTCGGTCTCGTTGATGTAGCTAATCATCATATGAGCAGACTTAATTAAAATTGGACTTATGAAATTTCTGGTGATCAAATTGGTCTCGAGCTTTTTGTAAATCTGCCATTGAGTAATTCGACTGCTATTCTCAGGAAGTCTTTGTAATTATTCCAATCTCTACCAATCTCTACCGAGGGATCACTAACATGAATGTGCTGGTTATAAATTGTGGCTCATCTAGCGTCAAATACGCGTTATTCGATGCAGACGAAAATTTACTGATCAGCGGTAAACGTGAGCGTCTGGGACAAAAATCGGATGACAGACGTGAGACGCATGCACAAGCTATCGCCACCATCTTTGGCGAATTGGGTGCGCACCAGGTAGATGTCGTTGGTCACCGAGTTGTACATGGCGGCGAAGAATGTCACGAGGCCTGCCTGCTCGATGATCGCGTCAAAGCCGCAATTGAGCGGCATATTCCAGATGCGCCGATGCATAATCCTTACAGCCTGGCGGCTATTGAATCGGCGCAAACTACGGTACCGGGAGTACCGCACGTAGCTGTTTTTGACACTGCATTTCATTCGAGTATGCCACGCCGTGCAACAACCTATGCAATCGATCAGGATGTGGCCTCACATCATGGAATAAGACGCTTCGGGTTCCATGGCATCTCACATCAGTACGCGGCTGGTATTGCCGCGACTTTTGTACAGCGCCCGCTGGATGAATTGCGGCTTATTACGTTGCATTTAGGCAACGGTGCGAGTGCCTGTGCCGTCGAGTTTGGACGATCGGCCGAAACCAGTATGGGCAACACGCCGTTGGAAGGGTTGGTCATGGGAACTCGATCGGGCGATGTTGATGCAGGTGTGCTGTTATCTTTGCTGCGCAGTGGCGACTATGACATCGATGCGCTCGATGAGTTGCTGAACCATCAAAGCGGTCTGGCTGGATTGTCGGGACTGGGTAATGACTTAAGAGAGATTGAGCGGGCTGCTGCGGACGGGCACGACCGTGCACGGCTGGCCATAAATGTATTTGCTCACCGGGCCAGAAAATACATTGGTGCTTATGCTGCGGCCATGGGTGGTGTTGATGTCATTGCTTTCACAGGCGGTATTGGCGAGAACAGCGCTAGCATGCGTGGTCGAATTTTGCAGCGCCTGGAATTTTTAGGTGTGGTTCTGGATGAGGATCGTAATCGTGACGCCAGCGTGGTTAAAGATAAAGATTTTGCCCGCATAACCACCGAACGATCACGTGTTGAAGCCATTGTTGTAAAAACCAATGAAGAACTAATGATAGCGCGTGAATCGCGACGCGTGGTTAATGCGTCCACTGCCAAAACTGCTCAGGCAATACCCATTGCTATTAGCGGCAGACATTGCCATTTGACCGAAGAGACATTTAAAAAACTGTTTGGCAAAGAGGCTAAACCAACCGAATACAAACCGCTTTCCCAGCCCGGGCAGTTTGCATGCGAGGAACGTGTAAATCTGATCGGGCCACGTGATCGTATTGATGGTGTGCGGTTACTTGGTCCGTTGCGTAATGTGGATCAGATAGAAATTTCACGCACCGATGAATTTAAGTTAGGCGTGGATGCACCGGTGCGAGATTCTGGCAAAGTGCAGGGCTCTGCGCCTATCACTGTTGAAGGGCCGGCGGGTACCGTGCAGTTGAGCGAAGGCTTAATCTGTGCGCGACGACATATTCATATGCATTCCAATGATGCTGAACAGTTTGGTGTAAAAGACAAGGATGAAGTGTCAATAGCCGTCGTTGGTGGTGAAAGAGATTTGATTTTCGGAGATGTACTTATTCGTGTTAAAGACAGTTATGCACTGGAAATGCACATTGATACAGATGAAGCCAATGCAGCCGAGCTGGGGCGAGGAGCCACGGGTGCTCTACAACATACTGATGTTGATGATACAGCCGAGAGTGTGTACGAAAATGTACCTAAAGCACATGCGAACGTGCTCAGTGTAAAAAATAAGGTCTAGTGATAATTAATTTTCTAGTGAAAAATACATGAGTCTGGGTATTGTCTGGTTTCGACAAGATTTACGTGTTGCTGATAATCCTGCCTTAAATGCAGCCGTGGCGGCTTGCGATTCAGTAGTGTGTCTGTTCATTGACGACCCGCAAGATCAAACCATCAGTCAGTTGGGTTCAGCAAGCCGTGTGTGGTTGCATCATAGTTTGACAAGCTTGCAGCAATCGATAGAGCAGCGTGGAGCCGAATTGGTCGTGGCGGTTGGCAACAGTGAAGAAGTGTTGGCGCAAGCCGGTGCATACTATGGGGCAACACAGCTTTTCTGGAATCGTTGTTATGACCCGGTAAGTATCAAACGTGACACAAAAATAAAAAAATCCCTTAGTGACTTACACCCTGAGAGTTTTAACGCGCTGCTAAATGCAGAACCCTGGGACGTGCTGAAAGGTGATGGTACGCCGTACCGTGTGTTCACACCGTTTTGGAACATGCGTTCAAAATCACTACCCGGCATCAAGCCCTTGAGTGCTCCGCGCACCATCCCAGGGGTAAAAAATACTCGAAAAGGCACAAAATCTTCAGTGTCATTTAAACCGACAACAATTGCAGAATTAGGCCTGCTACCAAAGCGTGATTGGCACATCAGTATGATGTCGCATTGGCAAGTGGGAGAAAAAGCGGCAAGGGCTTCATTGAAGCGATTTTTAAAAACGGCCGTTCACGACTATTCAGACGCTCGCAATATTCCGTCGCAACCGGGTACATCACGAATGTCAGCGCATTTGCACTTTGGTGAAATTAGCCCGCGCCAAATCATGTATGCTCTGAACAAAGGCGCAAGTGATTTATCCGGTCTGAATGGTGGAGAAGAAACCTTTGCCAAAGAGGTTCTCTGGCGTGAATTCGCTTACAGTCTGTTGTTTCATTTTCCTCATACCATTAAAAAGCCACTGGATAAACGTTTCGAGCACTTCCCATGGCAGAAGCGGTATAAAAAGAGTCTAACCGCCTGGCAGCAAGGTAAGACGGGCGTACCCATCGTCGATGCAGGCATGCGTGAGTTGTATGCAACCGGTTGGATGCATAATCGTGTGCGAATGATCGTGGCATCCTATCTGATCAAGAATTTACTGATACCGTGGCAGGAAGGTGAAAAATGGTTTCGCGACACATTGGTGGACGCAGACCTTGCCAGCAATGCCATGGGATGGCAGTGGGCAGCTGGCAGTGGTGCTGATGCTGCTCCGTATTTTCGTATTTTCAATCCGGTTTTGCAGGGTGAGAAATTTGACAAACAGGGTGACTATGTTCGGCAATGGGTACCCGAAATCGCCGATGTGCCAGATAAGTTCATCCATAAACCGTGGGAATGGGACATTGATCAGCGTAGCTTGTTGAACTATCCAGACCCGCTGGTCGATTTAAAAGAAAGTCGACAGCGTGCTTTGGCGGCGTTCGATGAAATAAAAACCCCGGCGTAATCTAAAAATTCAGCAAAAATTGCCTACTGGTCAGATAGTTTGCACTACATCACTTGTCCTTTATCGAACTTTTCGTGAGCGCACTCGTCTGAATCTTAAGTTGTTCACAACAGCAGGCACAAAACATGCGCGTACCGTTTTTATCATTCAGCAGAGCAAGTCTAACCAGGCAAATAATCGGCCACAAGTGGTTGAGGTATTTGGCCATAATGCCGGCTCTACTGGCCGGCAATTCGCTGGTTTTTGCAGGCGAGCTCAAAGTCGTTGAAATGTTCACCTCACAAGGTTGCTATTCTTGTCCCCCCGCCGATGAACTGCTTGCGGAAATGGCCGCCAACGATCCCGATATACTGAATCTGGAATTCCATGTTGATTACTGGGATCAGTTGCGATATGGCAGTGCAGGTGTTTGGAAAGATCCTTACTCGGCAGCTGAATATACCCAGCGTCAGCGTCAATACAGTGGCTTGGGTCTTCGTGGTGAAAATGGGGTTTATACCCCTCAAGCTGTGATCAATGGGGTATTTGGGCACGTTGGTTCCAATGCTCGTGCATTGAAAGCCGGGCTCGAAATACCCAATGAGCGACCCGTGTCGGTCAGCATTGCGCGTGCCGACGCGACCACGCTGAATATCCAACTTGAGGGTCAGAAGGACGCTGCTGCGGACGCCCACATTTTTCTGATCAACTACCTCGAGAAAACCACAACCAAGATAACCGCAGGTGAGAACCATGACAAAACCATGGAAAATCACAATGTTGTTGTCGATATGCAATCTATCGGTACTGTGGCGCAAAGCGGTGACGAGCCACTTCAGGTATCCTATTCTGGCGGGGAAAATCGAGGCTGTGCCGTAATTATCCAGCGAGAACGCCTTGGTGCAATCCTTGGAGCTGCGCGCTGCCCGTGACAATTCGCCTACCCGAATGGTCAGCTTTGCAAAACCGACACAAGCATTCCAGCCAGAGCAATGCTATCGTTACGCCTTGATTGGTTATTGCTCCTGGTGTCTTGTGTCACGCTTGATCTTCGCTGTACTCCTTTTACTCGCCGCGAGTCCGTCGCAGGCGGCCATTAAGTTCTATGGGGAAGCCCGTTTGGGCGCTAGTGGCGTACGCCATTCAGAGCTGGATTTTTACCCCACATTTGGCAGCTTTTCTGTTGGTGCGTTTGTATTTGAAAACATTGGCATAGAAGGTTTTGTTGGCACTTCTATTTCGTCTCACGAAGCAGATGGCTTTGATCTTGATGTCACCCAGTCCTCTGGTGCTGCCGTTCGCCTCCAGTCTCCGGCACAACTTGGTGGTCTGGAAGCGTATATATTGCTTGGCTATGTGAATTTTAATCTGGAACAAGTGAGCGATTTTGATGAACGATTGGTGTCGTCGTCTTTTAATGGCGTACGTGTTGGTATCGGCGTGCATCAACGATTAAAATCGGTCAATGGACTGATCTTCGGCGTCGAGTATCGCAACGACTTCTCTGATTCAGGCATAACCGTTGACGGGCTCAGTCTTGGACTCAGGTACGAGATGCCATGAGATTGCACCAGATGAATACTCAAATGAATGTTTTAAAAAGCACCCGACAATTTCAATTTAGCCTGTTTCTAGGGGTAGCACTTGCGTTGTCCGCCTGTTCAGGGGATGGTCGTCCATTGCTAGAAGCGGTTGAGACGAATCAGCTCGAACTAGGATCTATAGAAATAAAGCAACCCACGGGCTTGCTAGCTCCTCTGTTCGTCGACCCGGGCCAACAAATCAACTTTTCGGTAATGGCTACCACTAAGAGTGACGATGGTGAGCCCGTTGTTGAGCTCCCGCTTTCCGTGGCTAATCGGCGCTGGTCGGTGGCGTCGGTGGATGGGGTAGGCAATGCCACTACAGGCCGCGCCACTATTGATGACAATGGCAAGTTCATCGGCACAGCCGACGGTGTGGTAACAGTCAATTTACAAATAGGCGGCTTGACGGATAGTTTTCCGGTCACCATTGCTGAGGGTGTGTTAACTGACATTGCTATTAACCCGGCTGAGAGTGTGGTTGATCCCGAAACGGGTGAAGCGGTCGTTAACTCGCTTGAACGTTGTTTGCCAGAAATGTACGTGGCTTCTGGCACTTACACAGACACATCAGCTACCGGTATGTCGACGCGCGGATTGCAGAACCAGAACATCGAGTGGAGCACTTCGAATCCGGCATTGGGTTCAGCGGGCAGTCAACTTAACGGCTCCACTACGGTGACCGCTTTTGAAGCTGGAATGCTTGATTTGATTGCCACTGTTGTTGATATGGACACTGGTGATGTGGTGAGTTCGACCGAGTCTATTGAAGTAGTGCCCAGTTTACAGAGCATTAATATTTCGCCGGACACGGCTGGTTTGATGGCAGGAACAACTTTGCAATTGACTGCAAATGGAACGTACATGAGAGATGGAGGTGAATCGATTTCTGACATCACTGATTCTGTAACTTGGTCATTACTAGAAGACAACGGCGCTGCTTCCGTGTCGAACGAAGGATCTGATAAAGGTTTGGTTACCGGTAATGCAGTTGGAAACGTGAATGTCACTGCCGCCTGCGGAATGGATCCAACTGCTATGAGAAACGTTGTTGTTATACAGAATGATGGGTCTGCTTCAGGTAATCTGGCATTTGAAGACGGTCCAATCATAACCATAACAGAGGGTCAATCCCTGCAATTGAGAGTATCAACCGGGTCGATTTACGATGAAGAAAATGATATAACCTCCGATATTAATACGACATTCACCGTCTCATCTGGGGCGAACATTGTAGCGTTTCAATCGGGAAATAACGGCGAGATTACTGCCTTGAACAACGCCACTGACGACTTTTCAGGCGCTACGGACACTGCGGAGGTAACAGTATTGGTGGATGGGGAAGGTGATGATGTGCCTGATGCCCAGGCAACCCTGACTATAGTCGTTCAACTTATATAAACACAAAAGCAACGTCCCTAAAATACAACAAGCTAAAGTACTAAGCAGAACAACCTGAAGTTACATTCAATGAGTGTTAGTGAATCCCTCGCGCTATTAAAAAATAGTTTGGAACAGTCGGTTATTGGTCAGGAAATGCTGATCAATCGAATGTTGATTGCCCTACTGGTAAATGGCCACTTACTGGTTGAGGGCGCGCCGGGTCTGGCAAAAACCCGTGCTATCAAGGCATTGTCCGACAATATCGAAGCCGATTTCCAGCGGGTGCAATTCACCCCCGATCTGCTGCCTGCTGATTTAACTGGTACCGAGGTTTACCGACCGGCTGACGGCTCATTTGTATTCCAGCGTGGGCCCTTGTTCAATAATCTTGTGCTGGCCGATGAAATAAACCGTGCACCGGCAAAAGTGCAGTCGGCGCTACTAGAGGCTATGGCTGAACAACAGATTTCGGTAGGGCATCAGACTTATCCGTTACCAGGTTTGTTTATGGTCATGGCTACTCAGAATCCGATAGAACAGGAAGGCACCTATCCATTGCCAGAGGCGCAACTGGATCGTTTTCTAATGCACATTATGATCGACTACCCGGATGCGTCTCGCGAAGCAGAGATACTGCGTCTGGTGCGTAGCGAAAATCGCGATGGTGCACGCTGCACAACGAATGCGTCTGCCAATATATTAACGGCAGAGACCATTTTCGCTGCTCGAAGGGAAGTGCTTGACGTACACCTGGCAGAAAATGTTGAAGACTACATTGTCCGGCTGGTTACATCGACGCGTACACCAGAAAACCATACACAAGAACTGCGACGATGGATATCGTACGGCGCCAGTCCACGCGCCACTATTGCCTTGGATGCCTGCTCTCGCGCACATGCCTGGCTTGAAGGTCGTGATTACGTCTCACCAGCAGATGTGCAGGCAGTTATACATGATGTGCTTAGGCACCGTGTTTTGTTGTCTTACGAAGCTGAAGCTGATGGTATTGAGTCAGCTGATATAGTTGATCGGTTGCTGCAACTTATTGCAGTGCCATAACGGCCGTCCCTACCAATGATGAAACGTTGGTTCAATAAAAAGCGCTCTTCCACACACACAGCGCAAACTGTCACAGCTGGCAATGTAGGCAATGTAGGCAATATAAAAGCTCAGCCGTTTGCATCACCTGCGAGCACATCTCTGGACGAGTTGGTCAGACTGCGCGATCAGGCTCAGGCCCTGCGCCGAACCACAAGAAAAAAGTCGGCAGCACCGGCTACTGGCCCTGCCATGTCCCGTCGTCTCGGGCGTGGTTTGGACTTTGCCGAAGTACGCGAATATCAGGCAGGGGACGATGTGCGCATGATCGATTGGAAGGTCACAGCACGTACCGGAAATACCCATACCAAGTTGTTTGTAGAAGAGCTCGAGCGTCCGGTTATGTTGGTACTCGACTTTCGTTCGCATATGCGATTTGGTACGCAAGGTATGTTCAAGTCTGTGATGGCAGCGCGCCTGGCAGCCTTGCTGGGATGGACGGCGAATTTTAATCAAGACAGGGTTGGCGGGTTCGTCTTTACCGATAACTGGCACAGCGAGATACGCCCCCAGACGGGTCGTCGTGGTCTGATGAATTTTTTTCGTGGAATTATAGATGCACAAATGCATGCACCCACTGGTGACCGCGGACAATTCAGCGATACCTTGTCGCGACTGCGCTCGGTTGTGCGCGGTGGTAGCACCGTTGTTATATTGAGCGACTTTGTTGGTTTCGATGAGAAAACCAGGCTTGCTATGGGCAACTTGTTGCAACGGCTGGATATTCTGGCAGTACATATCGTTGACCCGATTGAATGTGAACTGCCAGAGTCTGGTCGGTATGCGGTAAAAGGGTCACAGGCACAGGGCGATCAGCTGATATCCATAGACACAAGTCATAGGGCTGGAGCTCAGCGCTACCTACAAGATCAAATTCATCATCAGCAAAGTGTGTCAGAGTTTTTTTCAAGTCATGGCCATCTGTACGTGAAGGCGCAAACCAATCAACCGTTGTTGGATGTAGCATCACGAATAATGGCGCGAATACCGGACAAAGTCACCCAACATGCAGAGCGTTCGGTTAGCTGATGAACGAGAAAGAGGCACTGCTAAATCAAATGCGCGATGTAGCGCTGCCTGAAGTTTCGGCAACGCCTGCGATCGGCTGGTGGTTGTTATTGCTTTTATTTGTGTTGCTGCTGGTCGCACTGGCGTTTTTCTATCGCCGTTGGCGCACCAGACTATGGCAACGACAGGCACGGTTGGAATTGCAGCACATTCGTCAACAGCTCGGGTTTGAGCCTGACAGCGCTTTGTTGTCACGCTGTTCGCAATTGGCCAGAAAAGTGGTGCTTGCGACCGATCATCGGGATCAAGTAGCGGGCTTACATGGTGAGCCCTGGTTAGCGAAGCTTGATGATATTTGCGACAAGCCTGAATTTTCTCAGGGCATCGGTCGATTGCTGCTCGATCAGCCTTACCAGAAGCAATCCGTTCTGGCTAAACAAGATCTCAACGCGTTATTCGAATCAATGGATGTGCTGATCAACTCTGCTGGCAGTTACCAATCGACAGCACCGCAACACTTTTCTGCCAGTAACAAGCGCCCGACATGATCAGTTTTGATTCCATTGAGTGGGCCTGGCCATGGATGTTTTTCCTGTTACCGCTACCCGTAGTAGCTTATCTATTATTGCCAAGGGCAAGTGTTGTGCTGCAACGGGCTTTGCGTGTCCCGGATGTAACGCCTTATGCAGGTCTGGCATCAGGTAGTGCTAAAAACAGTCGCGGTATAATTAGCGCGTTACTGCTATTGCTTATGTGGGCCAGCCTGATAGTTGCTGCCGCCCGCCCGCAAACCTTTGGTGAACCGTTGGGTGTGCCGATTACTGGGCGTGATCTTATGTTGTGCATCGATATCTCGGGAAGCATGAACGAAACTGATCTGTATTCGGGCAACTTACCGGCCACGCGAATGTCGGTTGTCAAAAACGTCGCCCAGGACTTTGTATCCAGACGCACTGGCGACCGAATTGGTCTGATCATGTTTGGTACCAAAGCCTACGTGCAGTCACCACTCACGCACGATCATGAATCTGTTCAGCATTTTCTTGGTGAAGCGCGAGTTGGGCTGGCCGGTCGATCAACTGCGATAGGTGATGCGATAGGGCTTGGGGTAAAGCGATTGCGTGAGCGCCCTGCTGAGGCTCGCGTGCTGGTGTTACTCACCGATGGCGAAAACTCTGACGGTGCAGTCGACCCGCTGGAGGCTGCCCGGCTGGCGGCAGATAATGACATTCGGGTTCATACCATTGGTGTTGGCTCTGAATCCAGTGGAAGCCTGATAGGTCGCGCATTGGGTATGAAAAACAGTGAGCTGGATGAGACCACTTTGAAAGCGATAGCAGAACAGACCGGCGGTCAGTATTTCAGGGCCAGGGACCAACAGGAGCTGGAACAAATCTATCGCTCCATTGACCAGCTTGAGCCGACAGAGATGGATGACATTGAGTTCAGACCCTTGCGGGAACTATTTGCCTGGCCATTGGGCCTTGCCTTGTTTTTCAATGTTGTCTGGGTTGTGCTAAGACGACTCACGTCAGGGGCTGCGCATGTTTGATTTCGGCTTTGAATTTATGCGACCGCTATGGTTGCTCGGATTTATACCGTTGCTGTTAGCATCGCTGCACATGCTAAAGCTTCGTTACCACGAAAGTGCCTGGGAACACATAGTTGACCCCGCATTGCAGCCCTACGTTATCGAGCCGGCAAAAAAAGGCTCGTCAGGTACGCGCTGGTTGCTCGTGCTTGGTTGGTTGATCTGTTTGGTGGTGCTAGCCGGACCGGTTTGGGATAAGCAGGAAGTACCTGTATACAAAGGACAACAGGCGCAAGTAGTGCTGTTTGATTTGTCGCGCTCAATGTACAGCGACGATCTAAAACCATCGCGTGTTGCTCGGGCTCGATTCAAGTTGCTCGATCTGCTAAACGCTGCAAGTGGTTTACAAGTTGCACTTATCGCATTTGCTGAACGACCTTATGTCGTGAGTCCACTGTCGGATGATGCCAACACGATCGCCTCTTTCGTAGAATCACTGGACCCGTCAATAATGCCAGCTCAGGGAAGTCGTTTGGATTTGGCTATTGAGCAAGGCATTGAGCTGTTGGCACAGGCGGGAGTTGAGCAGGGGCAGCTGGTATTGATTACTGATAGCGATGCTGGTGCAAAGGCCATTGCTTCAGCATCGGCAGCTATTGCTGCGGGTCATCGACTATCGGTCATTGGCGTTGGAACAACCGAGGGAGCGCCATTACGTGGTGATGATGGTCGTTTTTTACAAGATAGTAGTGGCGCTATTGTTGTCCCTCAGTTAAAAAAGGACGCACTGAACGCCCTGGCAAACACTGGTGGAGGTGAATTTATCGTGTTATCAAACAACGATGATGATATCCGGCAAATTGATCGTGTACAGAAAAAGTTAACTATTGCCGGTGATATCTCGGAAGAAGAGGGCACGAATGAATATTGGATTGAGTACAGTCCCTATGCGGTTGTGTTTTTATTGCTTTTGTCGTTGTTGTTCTTTCGTCGTGGGGTAATCTGGTAGTGCGTGTACGGCATTCGTTATATTTGCACTCGTTATTGTTAAGCATAATGCTGGGCTTAAGCCTGGCGATTGTCGCACCTGCCCATGCGTTCGACTGGTCAGACTTGTGGTCCAGCGCAGAGCAACGTGCTGCCAGACAATTTAAACAACAACAATACGATGAGCTTATCGATAATGCCCCCGATGCTTACTGGCGCGGATTAGGTGAATATCGCAAAGGCGACTACTCGGCAGCGGCAAAGTCGTTCGAACAGCTGCGCGGGCAGGCTGAGGGGGCCGGGCTCGTCGCGGACGCAGAACGGGCTATCTACAATCAGGCCAATGCACATGTTTTTGAAGAAAACTACCCGGCAGCAATCAGTTTGTTTGATGAACTGCTCGAATCTGATCCATTGCATGCCAATGCCAAACATAACCGGGAGATAGCACTGCAGCTGCTTGATCAACAACAGCAGGAGCAACAGCAGCAATCTGGTGAACAGGGAGAACAAAGCGACGAAAACCAATCTGAGTCAGATGGCGAAGAGGGTGAAGGTGATGGAGAAGATCAGCAGCAAGACCAGCAATCAGGGGAAAATGATCAGTCAGACGGCGATAGCTCTGATCAGAATGATGATCAGCAACAGGATGGGCAACCACCTGAGCAAGCATCTGATAATAATGGTCAGGGCGGTGATACCGAACCTGACGAAGCGTCAGCATCGGCCGCTGAACAGCAGGCGGAAGAGGATGCTGCTGCTGAGGCTGCAATGCAGGCCGAACGAGAACGACAGGTCGACGCACCGCAAGATGGGCAGCAAACAGAAAATCCAGGAGACACCGAAGTGGCTGCATCAGTAGAGCCCTTGAGCGAACGCGAGCAAGCTAACGAACAATGGTTACGTCAAATTCCTGATGACCCGGCTGGTTTGTTAGAACGTAAAATACACAATCGACATGTAACCGATTTTCCAAAGGTAATTGACAGTGTACAACCCTGGTAGAACTATCCACGCTCTGGGCTTGTTGCTGGTATTTGCAGCAACGTCTGGGTTAGCCGTATTGACGTTAACGATGCCTGCGAATGTGCAGGCACAGCAGCAGCGTGTCGAAGTTCAACTGAACTCAAATCGTGTCAGCGTCGACGAATCAGTCATACTTAACGTGCGTGCTTATGGTCTTGACGCCGAGATTATCACGTCCGCGCTAGACAAAGATTTCGACGTGGCCAAGCGATCCAGTTCCCGACAAGTCTCCATTGAGAATGGTAAACGCACCAGCCTGGTTGAATGGGTGCTTGAACTATCGCCAAAACGTGCAGGTGCATTGGAAATACCACCAATTACCGTTGGTTCTGAACAATCCCGACCTTTAACGTTATTGGTTGAAGCGCCTGCCAGCGGGCCTGGACGGGATATGTACCTGGAGGCGAGTGTTGATATCAGTGACCCCTACGTGCAGGCACAGGTTATTTATACACTTCGCGTGTACCAGGACGTTCGGTTTCTTGAGGCAAATCTGCCACTACCAGAAGTTGATGATGTGCTTATTCAGCAAATATCTGAGGAGAAGAACTATCAGGAAACGGTTGAGGGCAGAACGTATGTAGTGAGCGAAATTCGCTATTCGGTTTTTCCACAACAAAGCGGCACTGTGATCATTCCAGCATTCGTGCTTCAAGCGGTTATAGCTGCAGATAAAAATCAAGTGCCTAATACCCGTACCAGAACCAGGCGCTTAAAGCGACGGTCAAACCAGATTGAACTCAATGTAAAACCGCGACCGGATGGTATGGCGGGCAGTTGGTGGCTACCTGCACAAGCAGTTAATTTGCAAAGTCAATGGTCAACGCCCATTGATGCCATGACAGTTGATCAGCCAGTGACACGAACCATCCAGTTAATGGCGACGGGTGTGGGAGATGAACAACTACCAGAGCTCGACGTGCCCGTAGTAGACAACATCAGCATATACGCCGATAACCCAACCGCCGCCACGAGCACTACCGAGCAAGGCCTGGTATCCCAACAAACCAACACCTGGGCTGTCATCCCGCAACAAGCAGGCGAGTTGGTTCTGCCAGAAATGAAAGTTAACTGGTTTGATACAGTCACCGGTGAAGCGCGAGTGGCTACTCTGCCGGCTGAAACTATTACCGTAGCCCCCTCAGCAGCATCAAAAACGAATGGTGATTCTGGTTCTTCAACAGGCTCTGAAAACAATTCAGCGACCGATCAAGCTGATCAAGGAGTTCAAACAAACAACACCAATGATTCTGACACGGTGGCACTCCTGGAGAATGCACCGGCTGAGCCGATGACGAACTTGAACACCACATCGTCAGAAAGTAGTGATGAAGCTGTATCGTTGAGCAATGTCGCTAATGCAACCGCATTACAAGCAGTGAGTCGATGGCGCAACATTGTTATCGCATTGTTGATTGGATGGGCGCTGAGCCTGCTGGGCTTATGGCTTTGGATGCGCAAGCGTTATTCTTTGGATTCAGACCCAGCCGGTACCCAGCGGTCTAACAATGAATCTAGCACCATGCGTTTTCAGCGTCGTGCTGGCTCACGAGCCGCATTAAACCCCATCAAAGAGGCCTGTGATTCTGGCGATGCGTCAAAAATTTCGAAGGAAGTGTTGTCATGGGCGGCAATGGTGTGGCCCGACAATGCGCCAACCCACATATCATCAGTAGCAGAACGTCTTAACTCAGCCGAATTAACACGTGCTTTCGATTCGATTGACGCACAACAATACCGGCCAGCCGGCAGTGTCAAGCCAATGGCAGTAGATCAGATTCCAGCCATTCTGAAAAAAGCCATTGATCAAATTCAGGAAGATGGGCCTGGTACATCTGAAACGAATGCACTGCCCAGCTTGTAAATCCGAAATTCCTGCCTGATTCTCGCCTGATTTCCGCTTGATTGCCGCCTTCGTAAGTCGCTTGGTCTTCCGTTCAGACTCGGCACGATCCTTTCTACGTTAGTCAGATAGGCCCAACTCCATTGAGGCCAACGACTGCAGTTGTGAGCGTTGAACCCGGTAATTCGACATTTGTTATTAATCCTGATCGCCTGGAGCAGTATTTTGTGGGCAGGTATCGCTGTGTCTGCCGATGCTATACCCGGCGAAGAGTTGTGTGATCGCAACGTTGATTCCATAGTCTTCTCAGGCAACCGCGTTACCCGAGCGCAGGTTTTACTTCGCGAAATAGCCCAGCAGATCGATAAAGCGTGTTCCCTCGATCAGATCGTTGACAGCACGCAAGGCATCATGGATTTGGGATTGTTCAAATCTGTTTACGCTGAGCTGTCTTTGGCTAATGAAGGCTTGCAACTTCAGTTCACCGTTAGAGAAAAACACTTTTTTTTTCTTGTCCCACGACTTTCTCGAACCTCAGATGGTGAGATTCGTGGTGGAGCACAATTGCGCTTCGACAATTTCCTGGGCCGCTTACATGAAATGCGAATAACGTCTGAGCGCCGTAAAGAGAACGATGGTGAAGGCCCAGGCGGCTATGTACATCGTCTTGATTACAACGTGCCGCGATTTTTTAGTAGTGACTACGGTCTTGGTTTTGAACTGGCAAGTGATCGACGGCAATTAAATCTTAGCGAGAATGGAACTGAACTGGGTCAGGCTCAATCGGAAACACAAACTATCGGGTTGCAATTTTCTCGCTGGATGAACCAATCCAGAGGGGTTCAGGGCAGACGTTACTTTTTCGGTGTACGGTTCTCAACGCGCTCACTCGATTTGCTTAGTGGACGTGCCGGACCTTATCGGGGTGGTCGTGATTTTAGTGTCACTATCGGTCTGGAAGATAAACAGGTCCATCAGGATACGTATCGCCGCCGAGGCACGATAGTTGGAGCCAGTTTGACAACCGCCAATCAGGTAACCGGTTCTAACTTTGAATATACACGCGCAGATTTATATGCAAAAGCATACCTACCGCTGCGCGGTGGTATTCGTAACTTGAATGTTCAGCTGCGTTTGGGTGTGAGCGATGGTGCTGCGTTTGGTGAAAGCAGTTACGGTATTGGTGGTGGGGAGAAGCTTAGAGGCCTTGAGAAAGGTAGCCGCAGTGGCGATTTGATGGCGCTGTTAAATTTTGAATATCTGCAAGCTCTATACAACCATCCGCAGTTTCGTATGGTCGTATTTACCGATATTGGTGACGTATATAAGGTCAGGAAGATCGACTTGAGCAAAATACAAGCACGCTCTGGTGTCGGCATCCGCTTAAAACTGCGGAATTTTTCGAATACTGATGTCAGAGTCGATGTTGCCTGGGACTCGGATCGGCAGCGTGCACAAACTTATATCTCTTCAAACCTGATATTTTAATTATTAGTATACTTTTACAGCTTATCGACTTGATACCATTAGATCAGCGAAAAGCAGTTCAATTAACGCAACGGTGAAACGCGCATGAATACACTGGAAAACCAGCAGTTCGATCATTGGCAGGCATCAACAGATGCCAGCGAAATTTTATGGCTTACCATTGATCGTAAAGGAGAGTCCGCCAACTCACTTAGCGAAGCTGTTCTTAAAGAGCTTGATACCTTGATGGAATATGCGGAGAACACCGATTTGGCCGGTGTCGTTATTCAGTCCGGCAAACCTGATAGCTTTATAGTTGGTGCCGATATACGTGAATTCGATAGTTTCACCAGCGCAGTGGCTGTCAGCGAGAAAATTCGTGAAGGACACGCCGTATTAGCACGACTGGAAAATTTAACGTGCCCTACGGTTGCTGCTATTCACGGATTCTGCCTTGGCGGCGGCTTAGAGCTGGCATTGGCCTGCGACTACATCATCGCATTGAACACACCTGCTACTCGGGTTGGTTTACCCGAAGTTAAATTGGGGATTTTCCCAGGCCTTGGGGGCACGGTCCGTTTAAGTGAAAAGATCGGCGGTCTGAAAGCCATGGAATTGATGCTTACCGGCCGTATGTTGCGAGCTCCAGTGGCGCGTGGCATGGGTATTATTGATGAGTTGGTCAGTGAATTTGGCAGCTTGCACTGGAGCGCTCGCCGGGCCGTTATAAAGAAACGTAAAAGTCGCGGGCCCGGTACCGCTGCGACCCTTACAAACAGGCAACCTATGCGCAAGGCTATCGCCGCTATGTTGCGTAAAAAGACAGCAGAAAAGGCCAATCCTGCACACTATCCTGCACCATTTTCACTTATCGATTTGTGGGAACAACATCGCGACAACCGCGTAAAGATGTTTGAAAGCGAAGCTGTGCGAGTTGGTGAATTAATGGTCGGTGAAACAGCAACCAACCTGCGCCGAATTTTCTTTTTAACCGAACGCATGAAAGAGCTGGGCAAAAGCGAAGACTTCAAAGTGCGTCGTGTGCATGTCGTTGGTGCCGGTGTCATGGGTGGTGATATTGCTGCCTGGTGTGTTGTACAGGGAATGGAAGTGACGCTGCAAGATCGCGAAATGAAATACATCGAACCGGCACTTGCTCGCGCTAAAAAATTGTTTAAACGAAAACTGAAAAAGAAACCTGCCATAACAGCTGCCTTGTCCCGGCTTATGCCGGATGTTAATGCAACCGGTGTTGAACGTGCCGATGTGATCATCGAAGCCATTTATGAAAACGCCGATGCCAAGCGAGAACTTTACGCGCAATTAGAGCCACGTATGGCTGAGCATGCTGTGCTAGCCACCAATACCTCGGCATTGCCGTTGGAAGAATTAAGCCGGGATTTGAAAAATCCGCAACGCCTGATTGGTCTGCATTTCTTTAATCCTGTGGCGAAAATGCCATTGGTTGAGGTGGTACATGGTGAGGCAACGGCTCAAAGCTGGGTAACCAAAGGTGCTGCTTTTTGTTCGCAAATTAATCGTTTCCCACTGCCTACCAAAAGCTCACCAGGCTTTCTGGTTAATCGCGTTTTGGCACCGTATCTCATGGAAGCCATAAGCATGAAACTCGAAGGGATAGACAAAGAAATAATCGATGCGTCGGCAATTCGTTTTGGTATGCCAATGGGACCAATTGAGCTGGCCGATATTGTTGGTCTGGATGTGTGTATCAATGTTGCTCAAACATTGGCGAAGGGTGATGTTGAAGAACATCGAAAACTACTGCAAGGTATGATTGACGATAATAAGCTGGGTAAGAAAAGCGGTGAGGGATTTTATCAATGGGAAAAGGGGCGTGCTGATCGTAAGCCTGCCACCGTTGACAATGCCTACGGCGATCAAATAGCCAGGCGATTGATGAAGCCATTTCTGGATGAATGCAAAGCGGTGTCGGCCGAAGGTATTGTTGAGGACGACGATCTGCTCGATGCAGGCATCATATTTGGCACAGGCTTCGCGCCGTTTACCGGCGGTCCAATCAACTATCTCGCATCTCAACAAACGAATATTCAAAGCAAACAGGAAAACGCTCATGACTAATCAAACTCTACGTCCCGTTGCCGTTGTTGGTGGCATGCGTATTCCATTTTGCAGAAGTGGTTCTGCTTACGTTGATATATCCAATTTAAAGATGCTGTCAACCGTTCTGAATGGTTTGGTTGATCGCTATGACTTAGGCGATGAACAATTGGGCGAGGTGAATGCCGGTGCCGTTATTTCGCATCCCAAAGACTGGAACCTGGCTCGTGAGGCGGTGCTCAGCACAAAATTGTCACCACGTACCCCGGCGCTTACCATGCAACAGGCGTGTGGCACCAGTTTGCAGGCCGCAGCAATCGCAGCTTCAAAAATCGCTTCAGGACAAATAGACAGTGCTATTGCGGCAGGTTCTGACACCGTTAGTGATGTGCCCATCACCTTTAGTAAAAAGTTCTCTTCTCGATTGGTAAAGCTGGGTAAGGCGCGCGATCTAAAATCCAAACTGCGGTTGTTCAAGGGCTTTCGCCCTAAAGAATTAGCGCCTAACCCACCATCGGTTAACGAGCCCCGCACGTTAATGAGTATGGGTCAGCATTGCGAATTGATGGCTCAGGAGTGGGGCATAACGCGTGAAGATCAGGACGCGCTCGCAGTAAGCAGCCATCTGAATGCGGCCGCTGCATACCAACGTGGCTTCTACGACGACTTGCTCATTCCTTGCGAAGGTGTGTTGCGTGACAACAATATGCGCGCTGATACCAGCGTTGAAGCGTTGGCCGGATTAAGAAAAGCCTATGAGAAAAGTGACAAAGGTACGCTGACCGCAGGTAACAGCACACCGTTAACCGATGGTTCGGCAGGTGTATTGCTAGCGAGTGAAGAGTGGGCCAAAGAGCGTGATTTACCGATTTTGGCCTACCTTACGCACACACAAACTGCCGCTGTCGATTTTGTCGGTGGTGCAGGGTTACTGATGGCCCCGACGCTTGCCGTTAGCGATATGTTGAATCGCGCCGAGTTAACCTTGCAGGATTTTGATTTCTATGAAATTCATGAGGCCTTTGCGGCGCAAGTGTTATGCACGCTAAAGGCATGGGAAGATCCAGCGTATTGTAAGAACGAGCTGGGTCGTGATGCGCCACTGGGCAGCATTGATCGTGAAAAGTTGAACGTTAATGGTAGTAGCCTTGCTGTTGGTCATCCGTTCGCTGCAACGGGTGCACGAGTTACCAGTACGCTTGCAAAAATTCTTGATGAGAACGGCAGTGGACGCGGACTTATTTCTGTATGCACCGCAGGTGGAATGGGTGTAACAGCGATAATGGAGAAATAAATGAGCGGCCCAGTCAATCGCGCAGCAGTGGTAGTAGTTCGCGCTATAGGTATTTTATTACTGTCGTTGTTTTTCAGCGCACAGTTGTTTGCTCAGGTTCAGCCTCAGGGTGGTAACGAGCCGCTATACGATGTTTATCAGTTGAGCGCCGAGGCGCAGATAGACGTTGCCAACGATCTTATGACCGTTAACCTGGTTGCGACAGCAACAGGCAGTGATGCCAGCGAGCTTGCCAACAGGATCAACGCTACGATGGGTTGGGCGGTTAACAAGCTTGGGCCTTTTACGGCAATCAAAACTAAAACACTTGATTATCAAACCCGCCCGCAATATGAACGTAATGGTTCGCGCATCAAGGCTTGGGTAGCCAGTCAGTCAATTCAATTGGAAACGGATAACTTCGAACAAGCTGGCGATGCCATTCAGTTGCTTCAAGAGCGTATGCAGGTTCAGGGTATGCAGCTTAAGGCCAAAGCCGACACTCGAGACAGTGCTGAAGAGCAATTGATCAATACGGCACTTGAATCGTTTAAGCGACGTGCAAAGTTAGTGCAAACGAATATGGGCGCACGAGGTTATCGGGTTATGAGTCTGTCAATTAATACTAATGGCGCTGGCCATATTAATCATCGGCAGGAGTATACGCGTGGTACCAAGGCAGCAATGTCCGAGTCTTCAGCTCCGGCTATTGAAGCCGGAACCAGCACGGTCACCGTACACGTCAATGGTCAAATTCAGTTAGAGTAATCTCCTGAAGAGTTAGCTTTGGAAGCGTTAGCTGTATAAAGAATTAAGTAAGGTCAATACCGGAACTGCTATGAGCGAACACACAGAATTTATGCAGGCTGCCATCGACGAGGCAAAAAAGGGTTTGGCGGCGGGTGGCATACCTATTGGCTCAGTACTGGTCCTGGATGGGAAAATCATTGGCCGTGGCCATAATCAGCGTGTACAGCTTGGCAGTGCCATTCGGCATGCAGAGATGGACTGTCTGGAAAACACAGGCCGACTGCCTGCCAGTGATTACCGTCGCGCTATTTTATATTCCACATTGTCACCGTGCGATATGTGTAGCGGTGCCGCCTTGTTGTATGGCATTGAGCATGTGGTTGTTGGGGAAAACCGTACTTTTCAAGGGCCTGAAAGCTACGTGAGCAGTCGTGGTGTCAAGGTGGAGGTGCTTGATAACCCTGAATGTATAGCGCTAATGGAAGCCTTTATTCGCGACAAACCTGAACTTTGGAATGAAGATATTGGGGTTTAAAACCGTTGCAGGACAAATAGTACCCGTTACGGCCCCGCAATTGCTTCAGCTATACCCGTAATTCCACAATGGGTTAGCACCGACCAACTGGGTATTAGAAACGTCAATTTGTAAGCACGACCGGCGCCGCTCCTGCCTAAAAACGGGTAAAATCGCCGCTTTAAGTCAATCTCGTTCGAGGACCAATTCATGAAAATTCTTGTAGGCGTAAAACGCGTACTGGACTACAACGTCAAGGCCCGAGTCAAGGCCGATAAGTCTGGCATTGAACTCGCCAATGTAAAAATGTCGATGAACCCCTTCGACGAGATTGCAGTAGAAGAAGCACTGCGATTAAAAGAAGCGGGAAGTGCGGAAGAGGTGGTCGTGCTCTCTATTGGGCCAAGTCAGAGTCAGGAAACCATTCGCACCGGATTGGCCATGGGAGCAGATAGAGGCATTCTGATCGAAACGGGTGATTTGCTGGAACCATTGGCTATTGCAAAATTATTCAAACATATTGTTGAAAAAGAATCACCGGGTCTGGTACTACTCGGTAAGCAAGCGATCGATGGTGATAACAATCAAACTGCACAGATGTTGTCAGCTATAACCGGTATGTCGCAAGCCACGTTCGCATCAGAAGTGAAGGTGGACGGCGATCATCTGAATGTTACCCGCGAAGTGGATGCAGGTCTTGAAACCATTCGGGTAAAAAGTCCTGCAGTTATATCTACCGACCTGCGTTTGAACGAGCCTCGCTATGCGAAGCTGCCAAATATAATGAAAGCCAAAAAGAAACCATTAGAAGTGATTGCCGTAGCTGATACTGGCGTAGATGTTAGTAGTGGCTTGTCAGTTGTTGAAGTAAATGAGCCGCCTGAGCGAGAAGCAGGCGTTATTGTTGCCAACGTTGCCGAGCTTGTTGAAAAGCTGCGTAACGAAGCAAAAGTCATTTAACCAACAACCAAGGGAGATAAAACAGATGAGTATTTTAATTCTTGCAGAACACGAAGGTGGCGCATTGCGCCCAGCCACTTTAAGTGTAGTAGCAGCAGCTCAGGCAATCGGTGGCGATGTTGACGTATTGGTTGCAGGTCAAAATGCTGCAGATGTTGCAACAGCAGCATCACAAGTCGCCGGTGTAAATAAAGTATTGCACTGTGACGACGCTGCTTATGAACACGAGTTGGCAGAAAATTTATCCGCTTTGGTCGCCGGTATTGCCGGTAACTACACACATGTTATGTTTGCGGCAACAGCTGCGGGTAAGAACGTGATGCCACGCGTTGCAGCACAACTGGATGTATCGGGTATTTCAGACATCACAGAAGTAGTTTCTGAGGATACCTTTGTTCGTCCTATCTATGCTGGTAACGCCATGGCAACCGTCAAAAGCAGTGACAAGGTCAAAGTGATTGGTGTTCGAACCACGGCATTTGAAGCAGGTAGTGAAACCGGTGGCAGCGCGTCTGTAGAAACCATTGCGGCAGTTGCGCCAAGCGATCTGATCAGCTTTGTGGGCCAAGAGCTTTCAAAGTCTGACCGACCAGAGCTGACCAGCGCTGATATCGTTATATCCGGTGGTCGTGGTATGCAAAGCGGCGAGCATTTTGCCATGCTCGATGAGATTGCTGCAAAACTCAATGCAGCCGTTGGGGCATCGCGCGCAGCCGTTGATGCAGGCTTTGTTCCCAACGAATATCAGGTAGGCCAAACCGGTAAGGTGGTTGCACCGAATTTATACATTGCGGTGGGCATATCCGGGGCAATCCAGCACTTGGCTGGTATGAAAGACAGTAAAGTCATTGTTGCCATAAACAAAGACGAAGAAGCGCCCATTTTCCAGGTTGCAGACTACGGCCTGGTTGCCGATTTGTTTGACGCCGTACCAGAGTTTAGTAAAGCACTGGACGCATAATCAGGTAGACTGGGTTTATAGAATGGTACCAACGCGTTCGGTAAAGTAGCGTTGGTACCGGTTTGCCGTCTTATGCGACTAATGCAATCAACAACTCCACTTAAGAGGATCTCGCCATGACCTACACAGCACCAGTAAAAGACATTGCGTTTGTGTTGAACCACGTTATTGGTTTGGAGAACATAGCAAAGCTTGAAGGCTTTGAAGATGCCACCGAAGAAATGGTGGGGGCCATATTAGAGGAGTCTGCACGATTCACCGGTGAGGTACTGGCTCCGTTGAATGCTATTGGTGATCAACAAGGTTCTACCTGGAGTGAGGATGGTGTAACCACTCCAGATGGTTGGAAAGACGCCTACCAACAATTTGTGGAAGCTGGCTGGGGTGCGCTGGCATTTCCAACCGAATTCGGTGGTCAGGGACTACCAATGTGCGTGTCATCTGCAGTACAAGAGATGTGGCACAGTGCGAACATGTCGTTTGGTCTGTGTCCGTTGTTAACGCAAGGTGCTGTTGATGCTATTCACCATCATGCCTCAGATGAATTGAAGCAACGTTATTTACCAAAAATGGTTGAAGGCGTTTGGTCTGGCACCATGAATTTAACAGAGCCGCAAGCCGGTACTGATTTGGCAGCCATTCGCACCAGTGCTGAGCCTTCAGGCGATCACTACCTGATAAAAGGTCAGAAAATTTACATCACTTACGGTGAGCAGGATTTAACCGAGAATATCATTCACCTGGTGCTTGCCCGATTGCCAGATGCACCCGAAGGTGTCAAAGGTATTTCACTATTTGTGGTGCCTAAATTTCTGATTAACGATGATGGCTCACTGGGTGAGCGTAACGATGTCAAGTGCATATCCATCGAGCATAAACTTGGCATACACGCCAGTCCAACATGTGTAATGGCCTACGGTGAAAACGATGGAGCCATTGGTTATCTGGTGGGTAAAGAGCATCACGGTTTGATGTATATGTTTACCATGATGAACCAGGCGCGACACGCTGTGGGCGTTGAGGGTTATGGTATTTCCGAGCGTGCCTATCAACAAGCCTTATCCTATGCAAAAGACCGCAAGCAAGGCCAAACACTTTTGGGCACCAGTGAAGACGATCAAGGCATTGTCAATCACCCTGATGTGCGCCGAATACTAATGACCATGCGCTCAAGCATTGAAGCCATGCGCGGATTGTCCCTTGAATGCGCAGCTGCATTCGATATGGCCGAAAAGCACCCGGACGAGGAAACACGTAAGCGTTGCCAGCGTCGGGGTGAATTGCTAACACCACTGGTTAAGGGTTGGTCTACAGAACTTGGTGTTGAGCTATGTTCACTCGGTGTGCAGGTGCATGGTGGTATGGGGTTTATCGAAGAGACTGGTGCTGCACAATATTTACGAGATGCGCGAATTGCGCCCATTTATGAAGGCACCACAGCGATTCAGGCGAACGACTTGATTGGACGTAAAACAGCACGAGATGGTGGTCAAGGGCTTATGGAGCTAATGGCTGACATGACTGAGACCTTGAGTCAGTTGGAAAGCACAGACAACACTAATATGAAGGCGATCGCCAAACGGTTTGAAGTTGCAATGGCCTCGGCTGAAGAATCCGGCAAGTGGATGCTGGGTCAGAACGATGCAACCATGCCATCGGCAACCTCCGTTGAATTTTTGATGATGATGGGTCGTCTTGCCGGCGGTTGGATGATGGTCCGATCAGCATTGGCTGCAAATACGTTAAAAAATGAAGATGGTGCGGACAAGCCGTATCTTGATGCAAAAATAATGCTGGCTCGATATTATGCCGAGCGAATGCTACCGTTGGTAGAGTCGGGCAAAACCATTATTACTGAGAGTGCAGAAAGCACTGTCTCAGTATCGGTTGATCAGTTGTAATTAGAGTGATCAGCTGTAGTGTTGACCAAACCATGAGCTATGCCACCATCCTCAGTGAAGTAGAGCAGGGTGTTGGCATCATCACGCTCAATCGGCCCGATGCATTAAACGCGCTGTCCGAGCAACTTATGCTCGATGTGGTAGCGGCGTTAACCGGGTTTGAATCTGATAGTGCTGTTGGTGCTATTTTACTTACCGGTAACACCAAGGCGTTTGCTGCTGGTGCTGATATAAAAGAGATGGTCGAACAAGACTATCTTAGCGCCATGTCAACTCAATTTCTGGGTGACTGGGAACGGATAGCACAGTGTCGTAAACCCACTATTGCCGCAGTAGCAGGTTACGCTCTTGGTGGTGGTTGTGAGATCGCAATGATGTGCGACTTTATACTGGCTGCCGACAACGCTCAATTCGGTCAACCCGAAGTCAAACTTGGCACTATGCCAGGCCTGGGCGGAACACAACGCCTGGTTCAGGCGATTGGTAAAGCAAAAGCAATGGAATTGTGCCTGACCGGCCGCATGATGGATGCGCAGGAAGCCGAGCGCAGCGGCTTGGTGGCACGAGTGTTGCCCGTCGATGAGCTATTGGATGAGGCCAAGAAAGTCGCGCAAACCATAGCTTCGCGGTCAAAGCCTGCGGTGGCTTTGATAAAAGAGAGTATCAACGCATCGCAGAATATGTCTTTGCAACAAGGCATCAGCATGGAGCGTAGAGCGTTTTACTCATTGTTTGGCACGCAAAATCAGCAAGAGGGCATGCGAGCGTTTGTCGAAAAGCGTAAGCCGGATTTTTCCTGATAACTTACCCTGTTTTTGATGCCGGCTGTTTGTGCTTGCCAAGATAACTCAATATCGAAAACCCGTTAGCGGCGTTCTTTTAGCATTGATGATGCTGTTTACGCTATATGCCGGGTTAAGTTCCTCCATAGATTCCTACAAAGCAATTTGGCCCAGCGGGCTACTGGCAGGAGCTGCCGCTATTCTATTATTGTCTGACACCCGATTCGCCCAGCGAATACAGCTCAGTGTTTTGGTGACGATTGGTATTGCACTATTGCTATTCGGACTCAACTTGGGTGCAGATGTTCACTGGCCAGGTTTACTATCGCAGAACACCGGATTGCTGTGCATGTTGTTCTCTGTTGGTCTGTTGAAACTGATCGTAACCACAGGCTCTGCGGCTGAGCAGAAACTGCCTGTTGGTAGAAAGGCTTTTTTACAGACACTGATCAGTGTTACCGGCTTTGGATCGGTTATTAATATCTCTGCCATGATTGTGATAGCTGACAGGCTCAGCTTGAATAGACCCTTGGACTATTTTTCTGCTGGAACAGTGGTAAAGGCGTTTTCTGCCTGTGCTGCATGGTCACCTTTTTTTGGTGGTATGGCGGTGGTGTTAACGGCCGTTGGGGATGAGCACGTGCTCAGTATCATGTCATATGGTCTTCCACTGACTTTGAGTTTTCTTGTAGTTGTGTATGTCGGGGGCGTGTTGTTCGTTCCACAGAAATTAGATTCGTTTCATGGCTATCCGATTCAGATTGAGAGTTTTTTTGTTCCAGTATCATTAACTGTCATGGTGTTTTTGGCAAATCGATTGTTTCCAGGAATACCGATTTTAAGTGTTATTTCACTATCGGCGATTCTATTAACATTTACTGTACTAATGTGGCGTCAAGGTTTGTCTGCAACGGTTAATCGTATGATTGAGTATGTACGTGTAGATTTACCGAAAATGGTAAGCGAGCTTCAGCTGTTTATATCTGCCGGGATACTGGCATCTGGTCTGCAATCGCTTGTACAAGTGGGCACGCTTAGCGCACCGGTGGATGAATTTACTGGTCTGACAGCCTGTATTTTACTGGCAGTGTTACTGGTCATTGCCGCGATGGGAATACATCCTGTCATCCTAATTGTGTCGGTTACGCCAATATTATTGGCGATAAATCCAGACGCAGTTTTATTGGGCTTAACGTTTTTATTTGGTTGGAGTCTTGGCACATGTATCAGCCCACTCTCTGGAACTAACCTGGTTATGCAAGGCCGCTTTGGCATAGTAGCGTGGCGAGGTGCTATGCAAAACTGGCCATATATTGCAGTGCTGTATTGCATTGCCTGTTTAATACTGCTGGTGCGAGCCTCTATTTAGTTACTTCATTTCAATAGTTTACATTACAACTAACTCACAAAACTGCAGTTTCAGGCTATGCAGCCGCTTCTGATTCTGTTAGTGACCCGGTTCTTGCATGTACCGATCACCAGCTAAAAAGCTATCGGAGCTTGCAGGCTTAACAATTGCTTGTGAGTCCATACCAATTGAAAGGCAGATGAAGGATATGAAACAGATTACGAATCTAGTTAAGTCAACAACTATGGCGGTGTCCGCTATTGTCGTTACTCTAGGGATTTCCGGGTGTGCAAGTAATGGCGCAAGCGGGCTTTGGAGCAAAGACGCCGCTTCTTATGACGCTTCAACCAATAGAGTCCAACGCCATGTGTACGCAGGGTTGGGTTTAGGAAGAAGTCGGATGGAGCCAGACACCAGTGAAGTACCTGGTGCTAATGTGAACGATCGTATCGAACCAGGCGGTCAGGTTACCCTGGGTATGGATTTGAGTCGGCAATTAGCGGTTGAATTACACTCGGCCGATCTTGGCAGTGCGGGTGTGACTCCAGCCAGCCGAATCAATTATCACATTCATGGTGCTAGTGCACTACTTTATGCGGGAAAGAATCGGCATAACTTTAAACGCCACGGATTTAGTGGTTTTGGTCGCCTTGGTGTTGGGTATCTTGATAACTCAGTAGATGGCCCTGTTAATTTTGTGCGAGACAACAGCACACACGTGTTGGTTGGTGCCGGTCTTGAATATATGACGCGTATTGGTTTAGGTGTTCGTGCAGAAGCAATTGCGTATGAAGAAGATGCTCAGTATGGACAACTCGGTGTTGTTTACCGTACTGGTAAACGCCCAAGCAGAAGGCCAGTTCAAATTGTTAAGGCCCCGGAGCCGAAACCAATTCCGGAGCCAACACCAACGCCAATTCCAGTTCCGGCTGTTGTTGTAGCAGAGCCAGCGCCAGTTGATACTTGTTCTGAATTTTCTGGAACGCTGGATGGTGTTAACTTCCATTCAGACTCTGAACAGCTCACTAGTGATGCACAGGCAGTGCTGGATGGAGTGGCCTCTCGGTTGAGTGAGTGTGATTCAGTACCGGTGAGAATCAGTGCACATACCGATAGTGTTGGTGCAGACTCTTATAACCAGAGCTTGTCTGAGCGTCGTGCTAATTCAGTATCCTCTTACTTGCAGTCTCGTGGCATTGACGGTAGCAGATTGAATTCAGAAGCCTATGGTGAAACGCAACCAATAGACACCAACGATACACCTGAAGGCAGACGTCGAAATCGTCGTGTTGAACTGTTGACAGTACAATAAGGCAGTTTGTTCAGAACCAGTAGGTTTAGAGCTAGTTGGTTCAGAGCTAAGAGTATTATGCTACTCACCCTCGGGTAGCCTGTAAGATACGCCTCCGTCCTGCAATAGGCCGGAGGCGTTTTTGATTTTACCGACTACAAATTTAAATCCTCGTTATTAAACTAAACAGTATCTGGTTTGCATACATAGTCAAATCGCTAGGGCTACACACAAATGCCTGGGCGCAGTATAAGATAGCAGCCATCGCAATCTTCAAATAAGACGGGTACGCATAACATGGAAAGCGACATTAAAACAGCGCTGTTGACTGGTGGTAATGGCAATTTGGGGCGGCTGGTTGCTGCTCAACTACTTGAGCGTGGTGTACGGGTAATTAAATTCGATATCCCGGGAACTGAGCCAGATCAAACGCATGAAAACGAAACTATCGTAATTGGTGATATGCGAAACAATGAGACCCTGCATTCTCTTATTACAGAGCACAAACCGGATACAATCTATCATCTTGCGTCTTTGCTTTCAGGCAGCTCGGCTGCTGATCATCAGGCCGCCTGGGACATCAATGCAACAGGTTCTTTTCAATTGATGCAATTAGCGGTTGATCATAAAGTCAATCGTTTTTTCTTTGCCAGCACTAATGCATCGTATGGTGGTAAGGTCGACGATCCGTTACCGGAAGCGGCAGAGCAGTGGCCGGAAAATATTTATGGTGCTACAAAAGTTGCCGTTGAACGTCTGGGAGTGTTTTTCAAGCAAACCCACGGGCTCGACTTTCGCATTTTACGCTTTCCGTTGGTCATATCGCCATTCGCACCACCCACAGCCGTAACCGCTTTTCCATCGCACGCGTTTCGGGCGGCTGTTAATGGCGAGCCTTTTGTGTTTCCGGTCGATGCACAGGCAGGTATGTCTACATTGTTTTTAGAAGATGTGATCAGTAGCATAGTGGATTACTCACACGCGCCCAATGAAAATCTAACCAGACATGCCTACAACTTGCACGCGTATCATTTGACCACTCAAATGGTCATTGATGAGATAGTAAAAAAATACCCTGAATTCAAGTACAGCTTCGAGATAAATCACACGGTACAGAGTCTAATCAACAATTGGCCTAACGTGCTCATTGATAAAAGCGCGCAAGATGACTGGGGCTGGCAGCCAAAATTCGATTTTTCTCAATCAGCTACGCGCATGTTTGAGCTGATTGGCTAATGTTTGCGTTACCATCCCCCACCTGATTGGGAAACGGGAGCGTCACCTGACATATCTGCAACCAGCTCATCAAGCCCGGCAGGCTTGTTTTTATCTATAATCTTATCTTTTAAGACATCGTGAACTTTACAATAAACAGGTTTAGTGGTTGGCGCCTTGGATATGTCCTTGTTGGCAGTAAGCCAGGCTTCAACTCCGGTTATTTTTGGATGCATTATAATGCCGTCCGTGCAAATCGCTTCTACCATGTTCACGAATTCTTTAATGGGCAATTCGTCATCAGGGGTTCGACTTTCACCGTCAACCTCTAATGTACTTTGTATCAACTGATTAAGATCTGCATGCTCATCAGCAGACGCGTTTTGATCTTCCAGAACACGATTAACTGCTTGATATAAATCAAAAGCTACTATCTGCAAGCCCAAACTGTCCTGACTCCTCATCCAGGCATCGAGGTAGAGAATTTCGGTATCAACAAGGTTTTCATCAACGTTTACGCCATCAACAATGCCTTTGAGGACATAGGCGGCTTTGTCAATGTTTCCAGGTTGGTTTAACTTTTTTCTGGCGCGATTGAATGCAACAGTGGTTGGTTGGTTACGAGCGTCACTACTCTTAAACATAATCTAGATATCCTTAGGTTTTTCAAAATTTACTCCTGTTTGCAACGCTCCTATACCGCGTACGTAGTGTTACATATAACAGGTATCATCTGCCAGAGTTAGATGCGTGTGTTTTTTTAATTTCTGTAACATGTTTCTTGTTTTTGTTGTCACCAGTTCACGTTAACGGAATGACGCGACATAGGTATGACGCCAATTGCAGCTAACGCTAGTACGCTAGCTTTAGCCATGGTGAGATCAGGTCAAAAACTAAACCGAGTACGGCTTAATTTCTTTTAGATTGAATAAAGAGTTACTAACCAACGCGATACGAAATCAACTCAATAAAGTGGTTTTACTTTTAAGTGATTATTTTTGACGCGCTGTAATTACAGCGAAGTAAGGTTGGCACTGTTGTAAACAGCTATTGGCGAAGTATTTGTTGTTTGTGGGATCCATTTCCAGAAATCAATGTGTCTACAAAAAACAACAAAGT
>CAYTJF010000037.1:29036-31865 GCA_964437945.1 uncultured Granulosicoccaceae bacterium | reverse complement strand
GTATCAGGCTTTCCGCCGTAGCGGACGTGCACAACAACAGTGACCAGAAGTTCCCGGGGTGAGAAATTAGGCTCAAGGGATATACCCAGCCGAATGACAAACACCACAGAAGATACGCTTAAAGAGTAGCACGATCATTATCGCTGTGTATGTGAATGAGAGGTTATAAACTGCGACTTGCACTGTACGTATTACTTTTTTTATAACTTCCTTACCACTGGGTTGATTATTCCTGTAGCAGTTCTTTAAGATTCGCATTGACTGTAGCAATTTGATCAGTCATTGATGCGTCGTCAGATTGGTGGGAGCGTGATTGCAATAGTGCGTTTGCAGTATTAATTGCTGTGACTATAGCAATTTTTTCAATACTGGAAGATGCATTGCGTATACGCAACTCGCGCATGGATTTGTCCACATGCGCAGCTGCTTTTGCCAGATCACGCTCTTCGCTGGGCCGGCAGGCAATTTGTACTTCTGTGTCCAGGATGCGAAGCTTGACCGGCTTGCTGTCATCGTCATCACTGAAAATATTGGTACTCATTTATTACTACTCATATTGGTACTCATTCCAGTACTCATTCCAGTACTCATTGGCTAGTTTCCATGGATTTGAGTCTAGTGATCATTTGCTCAACTTTTGCGCGCGCCATCTCATTTTTTTCGATAAGTCTCGATCGCTCTTCGACCAGCTCATTTTGCTGTTCCAGTAAGGCCTTGTTTTCCTGTCGCAACCGTACGCACAATTGCACCACATCCTGCACTCTGGACAGCATTAATGTTAACTCTTTGTTGAGTGTTGAATGACTCATGCTCGGGCCTGCGTTGTGCCAAACTGCATTGTATACTTGACCTATCCCTTACAGGCAAGTTTACAGTGTCTTTGACCACACATTTTGACGATCTTTCCGCACTATTGAGTCGTTTAGAGGTTCCGGTGAGCGTATCTGAGGCGCATGGCCTGCTGTGTGGTCTGCTCAGCGCTCAGCCCTCGGCAATGGCAAAACGTGTCTGGTTGACAGAATTACTGGATGCCGCAGCAATAACTGCCGATTCGCTTAGCGGACGGGTGGACGAACTAAGGGCACTGGACACCTGGTTTTCGCAAGTACTTGAATCGTTAAACGACCCCGACTTAAATTTTAACCCATTGCTACCTGAAGACAATACAGTCTTGCGGGAGAGAACCAGAGCATTGGGAGATTTTTGTGCAGGTTTTTGTTACGGAATTGGTTTGGGTACAGCGGGACGTAGCAGTGGCAAGTTGCCAGAAGATACCGCTGAGTTGATTAATGATTTCAACGAGATCGATTCCACTGCCACCAGCAATATTGATGATGCCGACGAGGAAACGTTAAGCGAGCTGAGCGAGTATGTACGAGTAGGTGTTTTGCTGATAAATGAAGAGTTACAGCCAGTAACCGCAACAGAAAATCGGATTCATTAAAGTATGACAATAATAAGCAAGGCGCTGGCATCAGAACTCAAGCGACGCAGGCGCGCCTTAATGCGAACGATGGGTGATAACGCTATTGCCATTATTCCATCGGCCAAAGAGTCTATTCGATCACGCGATACAGAATACCCGTACAGACACGATAGCAATTTTTACTATTTGAGCGGCTTTACCGAACCAGATAGCTTGATGGTATTGATACCGGGTCGAAAAGCTGGCCAGTTTCTGATGTTCTGTCGAGAGCGCGATCCGTTAAAAGAAACCTGGCACGGGCGACGGCTGGGTGTAGAGCGGGCACCATCGGCATTGGGTGCCGATGATGCCTTCCCGATTAGTGACATCGACGACATTCTGCCTGGCTTACTCGAGGGTAGGCAACATGTTTACCATACGCTTGGCAAAGATCAATTATTTGATGCGCAAATGTTGGGCTGGCTGAAGCAGGCCCGTTCGAGCCGGCGCAGTGGTAGCGATCCAGACTCATTCATTTCACTTGATTATCACCTGCATGAAATGCGTGTTCATAAGAGTAAACAGGAACAAGCGCTGTTAAAAAAGGCTGCGAAAATCAGTGCGGACGCTCACAAACGAACCATGCAGGCGTGTAAGCCTGGTATGCATGAATATGAGCTTGAAGCGTGTCTGATCCATCATTATCGCAGTAACAACGCCTGTCATGCGTTTGCACCAATTGTTGGTGGTGGTGAGAACGGTTGCATATTGCATTACACCGAAAATTCCGATGTGCTCGAAGACGGTGAGCTTGTTCTTATCGACTCTGGGGCAGAATTTGCTGGATATGCAGGTGATATCACTCGCACCTTTCCGGTTAATGGTCGATTTAGCAAAAGTCAGAAAGCCGTTTATGAGATCGTACTGGCATCACAATTGGCGGCCATTGATGCGGTCAAGCCCGGTAACCACTGGAACGACCCGCACGATGTGGCAGTCAAGGTTCTAACGCAAGGCTTAAAGGATTTGGGCGTACTTAAAGGCTCCTTATCGAGTTTGTTAAAAAATCAGGCTCACAAACCTTATTACATGCACACAACCGGACACTGGCTTGGTCAGGATGTACATGATGTTGGCGAATATAAAATCGATGGCAATTTCCGCTTGCTGGAACCTGGCATGGTGCTCACCATAGAGCCCGGGTTGTATTTGAACAACTCAAGAAAGATTCCTAAAAGGTATCGAAATATAGGCATACGAATAGAAGACGATGTCGTGGTGACCAAAAAAGGTCATGAGATCATTAGCTCAGCCGTACCCAAAACGGTTCAGCAAATCGAGAGTTTAATGAATCCGGCGTGAGTAATATGGCGTGGTTGGTCTGGCGTGAGTTAACTGTCGTGGGTGATCTGTCGTGGGTAATC
>CAYTJF010000037.1:14755-28936 GCA_964437945.1 uncultured Granulosicoccaceae bacterium | reverse complement strand
ATCTGTCGTGGGTAATCGGAGTTGAGTAATTGTAGCGCTGTCGACATCGCCGTAGTCGGTGGTGGTCTGGTAGGTACACCGCTAGCCATTATGCTTGCCAGCTTGGGCTGGTCTGTCGCGTTACTCGAACAACAGTTGCAGAACAAACCAACGCCAGGCAGCAAAGGGTATACCGCATTATCTGATTCCACCGTTCAAACTTTAAAAACACATCAATTGTGGAGCCAGGCATCGCGCGATGCTTGTGCCATTCGTAAAGTACACGTTAGTCACAAAGGTTATTTTGGCAGCACTTGCATTGATAGTGCACAACACGGCGTTAATGCGCTGGGGTATGTTGTAGACAATGGCGTGTTTCTTGATTCGTTTCAATTGGCATTGAACGACAGTACTGTGAAACGGCTAGCTGGTGCGAAGGTCGATCAAGTTGAATATGAAAACCATTTTGCTCGGATACACTACACGTGCAATAGAAATTCGCACACAGTGAAATGTAAATTGGTCGTCGCTGTTGATGGAGTTAGCTCGTCGTTACGTGATGCAGCCGGTATAGCCACATTACACACCGATTACGACCAGGTGGGCATATTGGGCGTAGTGCAATTATCACAGGCTCATCACGAGGTGGCGTACGAGCGTTTTACACCCAGTGGCCCTTTGGCTTTATTGCCATTATCTGATAATCGTGCCAGTTTTGTTTATTGCATTAATCCAGATATGCAAGAGTCGATGCATGCCATGAGCGATGCAGAGTTTCTTGATGCACTGCAGTGTGCATTCGGGTATCGATTAGGAAAGTTTGCTGGTTTGGGTGAACGTGTTTATGTGCCACTGGTTCGCATTGAAGCGGCACGGCAACATGCACAGCGCTTATTGCTTATGGGTAATGCGATGCGTTTGTTGCATCCGGTTGCAGGCCAGGGGTACAACCTGGCGATGCGTGATGTCTCCGAGCTAATAGCGGTACTCGATAACACAGCAATCGACCCGGGTGATTCGACTCTTCTACTTGATTTTGCGAAATCGCGTGTTTCAGATCACCAACAAGTGGTGCGAATGACTGATCTTCTAGCTCGCATTTTTCGTGGCCAAGCTTCAATGCCTGCCCATCTGCGAGCACTGGGTTTGCTTGGGCTTGATCGACTGCCCTTGCTACGCAATCGCTTTACCGCACAAAGCATGGGCCACAGCAGGTGAGCATTTGTTATAACGCTTATACACATTTTTCTGGTTTGTGCTGTTGATGAACCTTCGCGAATCATTAAAATCACCCGTCACTAACCGCATCCTTTTTTTTATTTTTGCGGCCATCATCGGTGGTGTTGTCGGGCTGGCAACGATTGGACTCATTAATCTTATTCTACTAGTGCAATGGATTGGTTATGGGCAAGCATCAGAATTGCGTTTCGCACAAATTGCTGCAGACTTGCCTGCATGGCGATTGATTCTAATACCGACTATTGGTGGTTTGCTTGTTGGTTTGTTAATGGAATGGTTGCCTGGCAAGCGTTATCACGGCATAGCTGATGTGATGGAAGCGTGTGCCATGAACAGTGCGCGCATGTCTGTGCGTTCAGGCATCGGGGCTGCTGTTGCTGCAGCATTGTCCATTGGTGTGGGTGCACCTTTAGGTCGCGAAGGGCCAGCGGTGCATATCGGCTCATCGATAAGTGCCTGGATTGCTGAAAAGATAGGACTTGATCGACGACAGTCGTTAGCGTTATTGGGTTGTGGTGCGGCAGCAGCGGTTACTGTATCGTTTGCCACGCCAATAGCTGCTGTGATATTTGCGCTCGAAGTTATTGTTGGCTACTACACCTTGCGGGTGTTTGCACCAGTTGTTATCGCTACGATGGTTGCCGTGGTGGTGCGTGATATGTTTATTGGTGGTGAGCCCTTGTTTTATCTGCCAAGCTACTCACTTTCATCTTATTGGGAGCTTTTCCCGTTTGCCATACTGGGAATTCTGGGTGCCGGTGTATCATGGTTGGTTATCCAATTGGTGTCGGTGTGCCAAAAGGGATGGGAGCTTATTGATTTACCCAAGTGGATTCGCCCCGCAATAGCCGGTTGTCTGATTGGCATGATAGCGGTTGAACTACCGCTTATTTTGAGTGTAGGTACCGAAGCTACTGCTCTGGCTTTACGCGGCGAGATGCCAACCAATATGTTAATCGCCCTATTGTTTTTTAAAATAGTGATGGTAGGTATTGCCATTGGTAGTGGCTTCGCCGGTGGTGTGTTCAGTCCGGCTTTGTATATAGGCGCGCTGCTTGGCGGTGTGTTCTGGCTATTAGCCTCACTGCTCACCGGTTTGTCATTCGCAGAACAAGGTGTGTATGCAGTGGTGGGTACAGCTGCTGTGGCATCAGCAATGTTGGGCGCGCCGATATCAACCATTCTTATCGTGTTCGAGCTAACCCGAAATTATGAAATTACTCTGGGTGTGATGACGGCTGCGGCGTTTGCCAGTACGACAATGTCACTGACAGGTCACGGGTCATTTTTTCGCTGGCAGTTATCGCAACGTGCTGTCAATATATCGGCCGGCCGTGATATCAGCTTGCTGATGACGCATGGCATAGAACATTTGCTGCACCAGCGGTTTACTACTGTATCTCCGGAAAGCACGGTTGGTGAGCTGGAATCGAAAATGGGGGCCCAGCGACAACGTCTGGCGATGATTGTTGATGAAGAGGGCGTGTTTTACGGCAGTCTGACACTGCAGATTGTCGTGGCACATGCCATGGAGGAAGGTCTTGATCACCCGGCAAGCGCTGCCGCGATAGATGCCGAGTTCAGCGCTGGAACCAGCATGAATATTGTTACCGCAGTGCAGCTTATGGCTGAGCAGCAAGTTGAGTTTTTACCGGTAGTTGATGATACCAATATCGAAAAACCAGTATTGCTCGGCGTAGTCACCAAAAGCGACTTGTTAGCTGAACACTACGACGTGGTTAAACGTGAAAGAGAGGCTGAGTTCAGTGTCACATGATGCTGTTCTGAAGCCCAAAGTAGAAATGACAGGATTAACATTATGAGTGCCCCGAAAAACATGCGTTTTGATACGCTTGCCCTGCACGCAGGGCAGAAACCTGATAGCGCAACCGGCGCACGCGCAACGCCCATTTATCAAAGCACCTCTTTTGTGTTCGATGACAGCGACAAAGCGTCGTCGTTGTTTGATGTTGCCCGGGCAGGGCATGTGTATTCACGCATATCCAATCCAACCGTGGGTGTACTCGAAGAACGCGTTGCAGCCCTGGAAGGCGGAGTTGGTGCGGTATGCACCGCCAGTGGCATGGCCGCTATACACTTAGGGCTAACTACCATCGTCGGGGCAGGGGATCATATCGTGGCGTCGCGGTCTTTGTATGGTGGTACGCACAACTTGCTCACTTATACCTTGCCGCGATTCGGTATTGAAACCACCTTCGTAGACCCAAGTGACCCGCAAAGCTTCGCTGCCGCAATACAGCCAAACACAAAATTACTGTTCGCTGAAACCATTGCTAATCCACGATGCGAAGTGGTTGATATCCCGCGTGTATCGGCTATTGCTCATGAACAAGGTGTGCCACTCATGGTGGATGCAACCTTGACAACACCCTATCTCATGCAGGCGATCAAACAAGGTGCCGATATAGTCATGCACTCGTTAACCAAATTTATGGGTGGACATGGCGTCGCTGTTGGCGGCGTACTGGTGGATGGCGGTCGGTTTCGTTGGGAGAAGTCAACGCGTTTTCCGGGGCTCTCAGAACCCTATGAAGGGTTTCACGGTATGAACTTTGTTGAAGAATTTGGACCCTATGCTTATATCATGCGTGCTCGCAAAGAAGGCTTGCGAGACTTTGGTGCAAGTATGTCGCCGGCAAATGCGTTTCATCTGCTACAGGGCCTGGAGACGTTACCGATGCGCATGGATAAGCACGTAAGCAACACCGAAAAGCTGGTTGACTTTCTCGGCCAGCATGAAGCGGTCGCGAAAGTGCATCATCCGGCCAGGCCTGATCATCCTGATCATGAAATTGCCAAGCAACTGTTGCCAAAAGGTTGTGGCGCTGTTTTCAGTTTTGAACTCTCGGGAGGTAAGCCTGCGGGCAGTGCTTTTATCGAAGGGCTTAATTTGTTCTCCCACCTTGCCAATGTTGGTGATGCAAAGTCTCTGGTCATTCATCCGGCAAGTACAACCCATTCGCGCATGGATGATAGTGATCTTGAAAAGGCCGGTGTATCCGCAGGGCTTGTACGGCTCTCCATTGGTTTGGAGGACATTGACGATTTATTAAGTGATTTGTCTGGTGCATTACGCAGTGCTATGCGGGCAACGAAGGATCACCAATGATAATTCAGTACAACAATCAGGCTATTTTTGTAGGTTCAGGTGGCTCTCAATGGCGTGCGGGTATACCAACGCTTGTGATGCAACACGGTGCCGCGTTGGACAGAACCGTTTGGGTTTTATTGGGCCGGTATTTTGCGCGACACGGATACAACGTGGTAATTCCCGATCTGCCAGGACACGGCGCCAGTGACGGGCAAGCGCTGACGAGTATTGCGGCAAATGCACAATGGCTAAACGGCCTGGTTGAGCAGCTGGCGCAGAACCACCCCATAGCCACTGATGAGCTTATTTATTGTGGTCACAGTATGGGGTCTCTGGTAACGCTGGAGGCGGCCAGCATGCAACCGGAAAAAATGGCAAACCTTGTTTTACTTGGCAGCGCTGTACCCATGGTTGTTGGCGATGCTTTGCTCGACGCTGCTCGCAACAATGATCATGCTGCGATCGACATGATCAATATGTTCGGGCACGCGTTTGGTTCTCGCATTGGCAACAATCCGGTGTCTGGCATCAGCGCCTATAACACCATGGAAGCCTTACTCGAACGAGCAGAAGATGGCGTATTGTTTGCCGATATGAATGCGTGCAATGAATACAAAAACGGTGAGACTGCGGCGCGCAGTATTGCAGGTAAGGTGACGTCAACGGTTATTTCCGGCGATGCTGATCGTATGACGCCAACCAAACTTGGTGCAACGCTTGCAAAAGCGCTCGACGGACAATTTACTCTTCTAAAAGACTGCGGACACATGATGATGTCTGAGCAGCCAGAGGCAACATTGCTGGCATTGAAACAGGCACTGGTGCGTTAGCTAGCCTGGACTTTAAGTTGGGTCAGAATTCGCCCAAGAACGTCCTCAACCTTGCCCAAGCCATTAACTTTTACATATCGGGGTGCCGCCTTGTCACCGGTGGCAGCCCAGTCCTGATAATACTTTTTTAAAGGTGCGGTTTGCTCTTCGTAAACATTAAGTCGATATCGAACGGTATCTTCCTTATCGTCTTCTCGTTGAGCCAGCGGCTCGCCGGTATCGTCATCGATGCCATCGACTTTTGGTGGATTGAATTCAATGTGGTAACTACGGCCTGAAGGCTCGTGTACGCGACGTCCGCTCATCCTATTAATAATGGTTTCGTGATCAACATCGATTTCAATGACCGCGTCGAGCATGATATTTTCGTTTTTCAGCGTTTCTGCCTGGGCAATGGTGCGTGGAAATCCGTCGAACAGAAAACCGTTTTTACAATCGTCTTGTGCAACGCGTTCCTTGACTAGTCCCAGGGTAATGTCATCGGATACCAGATCGCCATTTTCCATTGCAGCCTTGGCCTGTAAACCCAGTGATGTCTTGGCTTTCACCGCTGCGCGAAGCATCGCACCCGTGGAAATCTGTGGAATCTGGAATTCAGTGGTCAAAAAACCGGCCTGAGTGCCTTTGCCAGCGCCCGGACCACCTAATAAAATCAACCGCAATTCAATTCTCCTGAACTTGTGCGTTATTTGCAGCTTGCAGACGATAACCAAATCAGAGCAATTTTGCACAGTTATCCGGTGCAAATTCGCATATTATTTGGTTCGCGTTTGTAGAGTGGCCATTATCGTGGGTCAAAAGCACACTTGAGCTGCACTCTTTGCGAAAATAGCCAATAAAACTAGTCAATTATGCCGAGCAAATCAACTTCTGCGGCCGATGTCGACAAGCTTCGTCCTGATCAGATACTCAGGACGAAGCTTCTGGGTACACCCTTAACCTTACACACGACATGGGGTCTATTTTCACCGCGTGCTATCGATGATGGCACGTTGCTGCTGTTGGACCACCTGCAGCTGGCCAGTGATGAGATCGTTCTTGATATGGGGTGCGGCTATGGTCCACTGGGTCTGGCGATCGCATCACAGTGCCCGGATGGTCAGGTACATCTGGTCGACAAAGATTTTGTTGCGGTCGATTACACGACCGCTAACGCCAAACGCAACAATCTGCACAACACGCATGTGTATCTGAGTAACGGTTTTAGTGCGGTTCCGCGGGACCTGGCGCTGACAATGGTGGTATCGAACCTGCCAGCCAAGGTGGGCAACGAATTGTTTTACATCTCATTCTACGATGCGCACCAACGTATGCAGCCTGGAGCGACTATTGTTGTAGTCACCATCAATGGCTTGCGCCAATTTGTTAAGCGTGCGTTTACCGATGTATTTGGAAATTACAAGAAGATCAAGCAGGGGAAAAATTACACTATTTCAATGGCAACGCGGGACTGAGCGCCCCGCACGCGCAAGTTCGACCAGGATGCACAGCTCGATGGCAATCTTCACACATTTGTGCACCAGTAGGTTCCAGCGCCGGATTGATTTCGGCGCGGTCGTCAAATACAAAGCAATCGCCCTCCCAGTGCGCATTACCGCATTGCTCAAAATAATTCAGGATGCCGCCTTCCACTTGATAAACCTCACTAAAACCCTGCTCAATCAGATAAGGTGCGGCCTTTTCGCAGCGAATACCGCCTGTACAGAAGGTGACTATCGGTGTGTCGCGTTTTAAGCTGCCTTCGGCCACCGCTTCCTGAACAGCGGTAGTGAACTGGCTAAAGGTCTTCAATTTCAGATCGGTTGATTGTGCAAAAGTGCCTGATTCGATTTCGTAGGTGTTGCGCGTATCGAGTAGAGTGAAATCAGCGTTTTTATCCAGCCAGCTTTTAAGCATCGCGGGGCTCATGTTGGGGGCTGGATTTGTGGCTGGCGACACTGGATTTTCTTCATTCGGCTGAAAAGTAATAATTTCAGGACGTATTCTGACCTTCATTTTTGAAAAAGGTCGGGTATCGGAGAAACTTTCCTTGAGCCACAGGTCTCTAAACCGCTGATCGGTTTCGAACCATTGTTTGACACGCTGTATTTGTGCTGCTGTACCAGCCATCGCTGCGTTGATACCCTCTTCAGCGATCAGGACCGTGCCTTTGACGCCAATATCGTTAAAAGCAGTGCGCATATCAGCTTGCAACACCGGCAGATTGTCAATATGGACGAAGCGGTATCCTGAAATATTGACAGTTTGTTCTGCGACTGATTGTTCTGCGACTGAGTCGTCGGTTTCAGCAGGCTGTTCATGTTGCAGATTAGATGGCATTTTCAATTACATGTACTACGATTAGCGATATAACTATAATTGTATCCGTTTTTCGGCCATTTGCTTGCCGTGTCGAAGTATTTCGGGAGGGACCCTCGCTTATTGGTGTTAGTGGCGAGTGCATTGTGAGAACTAATATCGAGTCGGATTGGTTACCGACCAGTTTTTATTGTCACTTTGGTTGTGCTGTCGCCTTTTTAAAGAGTACGTCGTCATGAAAAAAATACACTTATCGCTGATTGCGGCGCTGCTGTTGTTTTCGCTTGGTGCAATTGCACAGGCCGCTGCTCCGGCCGCTGCTCCGGCCGCTGCTCCGGCCGCCGCATTGGCCGCAGTGCCTGATGAATTCGACGAAGAAAGAGCGTTGTTTATAAAAGCGCACGAAGCATTCAAGGACGGTAAGCAAGATGATTTCAATCGCTTGCGCAACGAAATTGGAAATTCATACCCCATTGCCCACTATCTCGATTTCATCGAACTTAAAAAAATCTATTCAGAGCAAAAGCCCAAAGAATCTCATGCCGGGTTATTAAATCAATTTGAACGCGATACCAAAGACAAAAGCCTGACAAAGCAACTGACCCAGCATTTGCAGCGTCGCGCTGCGTCGGAAGAAAACTGGTCCTTGTTCGATGGATTGAGTAAATCAGCTTACGCGGCTGATATGGTGTGCGATAAATTGCAGTCTCAAGCCAGTGCGGGCAATCTCGACACCTTCAACAGCGAAGCACTGGAACTCTGGGTTCAGCCCAAAGAACACCCAGAGCGATGCGCTGCGCTCCTTGAAAAACTTGAGAGTAGTAAAGCACCCCCAATCAAGGCGATTTGGCAGCGAATCTACGAATCGATGAGCGCCAGTAAACCCGATTTCGCTGAATCCGTTTTGCACTATTTGGGCAGAGGCGATCGAAAGCCGGTCAGGGCCTGGATTGAGGCAAGAGAAACCCCGCAAGCCTATCTGAAAAGTGGTGCATTGAATAAAGACACGTCGTTTAATCGTCGTGCTCTGGTCGATCTTGTGTTGCTGTGGTCGAAGGAAGACCCGGTAAGCGCCATGAATTATTGGCTCGACAACTATGAAAACTACCGGTTTTATAGCGATCGCTACTACGAAACGCATCGATTGCTCGCTATGCGAGGGGCCTATCGGCGACTACCTGAGTCGTACGCATGGTTGAACAGCCTTGAAGCTCGAGAGGACGATCTTGAGTTGTTCGAATGGCGCGTTCGCGCTGCATTGTTTGAACAGGATTGGACTAACTTGTTGCGTAGCTTGAAGCAATTACCCATAGAGGAGCAGGAAGAGGACCATTGGGCATATTGGGAGGCACGGGCAATGGAGGAGCTTGGCCGACAACCTGAGGCAACACAGATGTTCCAGGAGCTGAGTTTGTTGCCAACTTATTACGGGTTTCTTGCGGCCGATAAAATGTCGTCGGAGTATGCGATCACCGATAAACCTATCGAAGCTGATGCATCATTGCTGGGTAAATTGGAAAATAATATCGCACTGGTGCGGGCCAGAGAGTATTTTCAAGTTAACGTGCCCTGGGAGGGGCGACGCGAGTGGAATTCACAATTTGAAGACGCCAGTCCGGAAAAATTGGGAGCAATGGCGGTATTAGCAGGGCGCTGGGGGCTTTACGATCGAGCCATATTGAGTGCCGGTCGCGCGGAACAGAAAAAAGCGCTTACCATGCGTTTTCCGGTGGTTTATCGAAGTGAAGTTGATACAGCAGCGGAAAAAAATCGCATCCCGTCTGCCTGGGTTTTAGGTGTTATGCGCAGAGAGAGTGCCTATATCCGCGATATAAAATCGAGTGCTGGTGCCGTTGGTTTGATGCAGTTAATGCCCAATACGGCCAAGTACGTTGCAAAGTTACAGGGTGATAAAAACTGGAAAGGCGATTTGACCGATGTTGAAACTAATATCGGATTCGGGACTTTTTATCTAAGACATGTAATGGATAAATTTGATGATCATCAAGTTTTGGCAACAGCCAGTTACAACGCCGGACCTAATCGCGTAGACATATGGCTACCCCCAGCCGATATGCCGGCCGATATCTGGATTGATGCCATTCCGTACACCGAAACGCGTCGATATGTTCGCGCCGTAATGGCGTACACTGCAATTTATGAGTGGCATCTGACCAAAAAACCAGCGCGGCTTTCGAGTAAATTGAAAACCGTACCAGCGGCTAAAGAAGGTGCCTGAACTGCCAGCAAATTTAAGGAATAGTGATCACCATGACAGAGCCTGTGGGAACGGTTGCACAAACCATCAACAATATTCTGGTCGATGCGCTGGCGCCGGTGCATTTAGACATTCTCAATGAAAGCAGTAAGCACAATGTTCCTGCAAATTCGGAAACGCATTTTAAAGTTGTCGTGGTCAGCGAAGATTTTGCAAAAAAGACATTGGTGCAACGACATCGAACCGTGAATGAGTTGTTGGCCGAGCAGTTGGCAGGCCCGGTGCATGCGCTAAGTATGCACACTCACACAGAACAAGAATGGCTCGACAAAGGCGGTGTCGTTCCCGATTCGCCACCGTGTCGTGGTGGAAGTAGCTAGGGATCCGTTTGCCAGGAAATCGCAATATAACTTCAAAAATAAAAAAAATCGTGAAACACCCTTTTGTTCTCAAATCTATCTGCTACTTTTCATACCCTAAGCCCTTATTTTTGCCAAATGTACTAGGTAATAAAGTTAGGGTAGAAAACTGGCCTGTGTTGGATTTGTGGACATTAACTATTCGTTCAAATTACTGATTGGTTTTAGGCGTCGTGCTCGGTACGGCGTCAGTGCTGTGTTTTTGGCGCTTTGTGTGACAGTGCAGCCGGGACAGGCTGTGGCAGATGTAATGGACTTGGGTAGCGATGACTATCTGGAGGAAATGCAGCTCAAACCGGCATCCTCTCCATCGGAGCCACGCATCGTACGGTTTAAAGTGTCGGGTCGGTCAGAGAACCTGACCATCTCTCGTATGTCAGAGCAGCCCGACAAGTTACCAGCATCGCCAGTTCACACGCAAGCCGTAACTACGCAAGTTTATTCCCCGACGCTATCATCTGAAGCCCCTGTTGTTCCAACCGTATTAAAGGGCATCTGGCATCGATTGGTCGCTGTGTGGCGCGAGTACCCAATGACGATCACTTTGGCTCTGGTGGCTACCGTGCTGATGATCGGTCTAATGTGGTTTGGTGGACGACGCAAGCAAGTCGCGCTAACCGCGTCTCAGCGAATGCTGGATGCGTTACCCGATGCGGTGGCGATCTTCGATACCAAAGGTCAGTTGATGGCCGTGAATGGAAAGTTGCGTGGCTTTCTGAAGATAGATATGCCTGATGTTGCTCTGGACTGTATGACCAGCAGTGATCTTTTTTCACAGTTATCACCGGACAATCTTGCCATTGAGCGTGCCCGTAACCAGGCAAGAGAAACAAAAGATGATCCGGACTCCACGATCAGTTTCGAAGTGCCCAGCTTTGGTAGTCGTTCATTATTAGTTAAAGAGCGGGCAACAGACGACGGGGGCACAGCAATCAGTGTTTATGGTGCGTATAAACCGGTTACTACTCGACTCAGTGATCCGTTGACCGCGTTGCCAAACAGAGCTCGCTTGCTCAATGAGCTGGCACAACGTTGCAGCAAAACCAAAAAAGAACTTGCACTGATTATTGTTGATCTGCGTAGCTTTCGACAGATAAACGATACCTATGGACGAGCCACCGGCGATGAGTTGTTAAAGCAGACTGGCATCTGCCTGCAACATTGCATGCCCCAGGATGCACTCATTGCTCGCACAGCGGGTGATGAATTTGCCGTACTGCTTGAATTTAATCAATCGCGTGGCAAGATTGAGGATCGCGTCGGTCGCTTTTTGGCGACCTTGCGCCACGGTTTGAATGTAGACGCCATTAATGTTCCGGTGCGCGCAAGCGTTGGTATTGCTTTCGCTCCTGAACATGGTAATACCGTATCGTCTTTACTCAAGTGCGCCGATAGTGCGTGTGCCAATGCAAAGCAGCTCGGTAACAACACCTTGGTGGTGTATAACTCAGAACAGCAACTCGAATCCAAACGTCGTCATCAGCTTGAAGTGGCGCTGCAGCAAGCGATTCCCAAAGGCGAACTGTCCTTGCAATATCAGCCACAGATCGATATTGCGACTAATATGACCTGTGGAATGGAGGCGTTGCTGCGCTGGAACTCGCGTGAATTTGGGCTCGTGTCACCGGTTGAATTTATCGATATAGCCGAGAAGTCGGGCATTATCAAACCCATTGGTGCCTGGGTTTTGCAGCATGCAATATCAGACTACCAGCAACTGGCTCGTTTCGGCATGTCTCCCCCGGTACTATCGGTTAACTTGTCACGAATACAGTTCGAAGATGGTGTGGTTGTTCGAGATGTCGCTAAGGTGTTGCATAAAACCGGATTTGATCCGGCCTGTTTGTGTTTGGAGATAACGGAAACAGCTATCTATGGTGACTCGGCAGCAATGAAAAAAATGTTGCATGAGCTGACACAAATTGGTGTGAAGCTGTCCATCGATGACTTCGGTGTAGGTTATTCGTCTTTACTCGAACTGCGAGATTTTCCAATCAGTGAAGTTAAAATAGATCGAGCATTCGTTAAAGATGTGGTCACTAACAGCAATAGTCAGGATATTATTCGTGCCATTGTCGCTATCGCCGAAAGCATTGGTGCCGATATTGTCGCTGAAGGTATAGAGAATCAGCCGCAGCTGGATATGGTGGCGGCGCTGGGTTGTCATCGTGTTCAGGGTTATTTTTTGTGTGAGCCGATGCCGCCGACCACGTTTCCTGATCTTGTTTTATGTGCCTGACTGGCTTTGCCTGCACTAGTGGCGTCTAGTTTAATTGTGTCAGGGTATGAATCCATTCAATGTCACTGTTCAAGTGGTAGTTCCAGCTGCAACTGAGCAAGTTCATCAACCGAACTCAAACCACTTAACGAAACCCCGAGTAGTCGAACTGACACGTGTTTGCGCTGCTGTAACGCCCGCTGCAGCAAAAATGGCAGCATACGTTTCGCGATAGTCGCATCACAGAATCCGCCTGCATAAGAGTGACTTCGTGTGTACGTATCAAAGTTAGCGAAGCGTACTTTGATAGTCAGTGTTGATGCGCGCAAGGTTTTTTCGGAAAGTTCGTTACAAACCCGATCAGCCAGGCGTTCGAGCACGTCGAGCATGTCGTTGGTGTTGGTCAAATTTTCACCGAATGTAGTTTCTGAACCGATCGATTTGCGTGTTCTCGAAGAACGAACAGGTCGCAGATCGATGCCGCGCGCAACGTTGTAGTAATACTGCGCGCTCTTGCCAAATTCAATAGATAATTCTGACAAAGTCCAGGTGCGTAAATCGGCACCAGTCGTAATGCCGAGTTCGTGCATGCGTGTTTCGGTCGCTTTTCCGACACCGTAAAATTTCCCAATTGGTAATGCGGCCACGAATGCTTCGCCATCAGCCGGCAGAATGGTGTACATACCATTGGGTTTATTGATATCTGATGCAATTTTTGCCAAAAACTTATTGTAGGACACACCTGCAGATGCATTCAGACCGGTACGTTGTAAAATAATTGAACGAATTTCTTGAGCAATACGTGTCGCCGAGCCGTCAAGCAAAGTGCTATTGGTCACATCAAGATAAGCCTCGTCGAGTGACAAAGGCTCAACCAGGCTTGAAAATTCCCGGAATACAGCGTGTATTTGTTGAGATACACTTTGATAAACACTAAATCTCGCGCGCACAAATTCGGCAGTTGGGCAACGTCTGCCCGCTTCACTGCTTGGCATGGCCGAATGTATGCCAAATTCTCGCGCTTCATAGCTACAAGCCGCAACTACGCCACGTCCACTGGGGCTTCCACCAACGATAACCGGGCGTCCTCGCAATGCTGGATTGTCGCGTTGTTCAACAGATGCATAGAACGCATCCATATCGACATGAATAATCTTGCGTGCTTCTAACGCTGCTTCTGGCTTGGTTGTCACCATTGGCCACGATGTCGCTTCATGTTTACTACTCAATTGCTTTAGAATTAGCGGATCGAAAAATCTATAGAGTTGGTTCACATATGCGATGCGCGAAACGGTTTGAAAAAATGAGACGTCGTCGTTCAACCGCAACCGCAACCGCCTTTGCATTATTACTCACCTCACATGGAAAATACCGATAGTGTCAGGCAAAAAACAGGTTGAACTAAAAGGTGGCATGTACACCTTCATGTCACTTAAACTGCACACGGCTGATCTTGGTGTCATTGATAAACAGATCGCTGATAAAGTGCAACAGGCGCCCGGGTTTTTCAACAATTCCCCCGTGGTGGTCGATCTGTGTGGCCTGGAGTCAGAGCTTGCCGATGGTGAGAGTTTTGATACAGCCGAATTGATAGCACGAATCCGTAAACACAAGCTTTTGCCCATCGTTGCCAGTGTTGCTGACAAATCTTCACCGTTTGCAGCGAGAATCGCGTTACCATTGCTTGAATCGGGCACTAAGCGTCAGCATAATGACGCAAAGGCCGAAAAAGCCGCTGGGTCCGGCTCTTTGGAAAAAACTGAGCTGGAATCTAAACCAGAATCCAGCAAATCAGCTGATCGTGCTGGTAATGGTGATCAGGCCCAGGCCGGTGCTGAATCTAAAGCAGATGCGGAAACAGCGGAAAC
>CAYTJF010000037.1:0-14655 GCA_964437945.1 uncultured Granulosicoccaceae bacterium | reverse complement strand
CCGCTGAAGAGATTGCTCAGGATATTGCCATCGCCAAGGAAGTCGAGGTATTAGTCAAATCGCCCATGTTGGTTACGCGCCCGGTGCGCTCGGGTCAACAAGTGTATTCGAGAGATACCGATCTGATTATTACCGGGTCCGTCGGCGCTGGTGCTGAAGTGCTGGCAGATCAGAATATTCATGTCTACGGCCCGTTAAGAGGCCGGGCGTTATGCGGGGTTTCAGGCAGCACGTCTGCGCGCATATTTTGCCAGTCTTTAGAGGCTGAACTGGTCTCTGTCGCTGGCAATTTCAGAGTACTTGAGGAAATACCCGCCGAACTGCGTGGTAAACCAGCGCAAATATGGCTGGATAAAGACAGGCTCAACATAGAGCCTTTGGTTGATACAAATTTATCGGGAGTGTTAGCTTGACCAAGACAATTGTTGTGACCTCAGGTAAGGGTGGGGTCGGTAAAACAACCACAAGTGCATCCATAGCAACAGGCCTTGCTCAACGTGGATTCAAAACAGTAGTTATCGACTTCGACGTCGGTCTGCGCAACCTCGATCTTATAATGGGGTGCGAGCGCAGGGTGGTGTACGATCTGGTTAATCTTGTTAATCAAGAGTCCAGCTTGCATCAAACGCTGATCAAAGATAAACGGATTGACAATCTTTATATACTTCCCGCATCCCAGACACGCGATAAAGATGCGCTCACAATTGAGGGCATAGCGCGAGTCATGCACAAGCTCAGAAAAAGTGAGTTCGATTACATTATTTGCGACTCTCCAGCAGGTATTGAGAAGGGTGCAAAAATGGCCTTGTACTTTGCTGATGAGGCGGTAATCACAACCAACCCGGAAGTGTCTTCGGTACGAGACTCTGATCGTATTCTGGGTATATTGCAAAGTGAATCCAAACGGGCAAAGATGAATGAAGAACCGGTACGCGAACACCTGTTAATTACTCGTTACAACCCGGGGCGAGTCAAAGACGGGCAAATGCTCAGCGTGGACGATATCGTTGAACTACTCTCTATACCACTGCTGGGCATTATTCCTGAATCGTCATCGGTGCTCGATTCGTCGAACGCCGGTAAGCCAGTCATTCTCGATGACAGCAGCGAAGCAGGGCAGGCCTACTCCGATGCTATCGATCGACTGTTAGGCGACGCCAAACCACACCGATTTCTCGAAGCCCAGAAGAAAGGGTTTCTCAAGCGCATATTTGGATAAATCAGCATGGGCATTTTCAGTTTTTTTCGCAGTCGCAACGAAGAAGATCAGTCAGCGAAAGTTGCAAAAGACCGGCTGCAGGTGCTTATTGCACATGAACGCACTGACCGAGACGGGCCAGACTATCTGCCAATGTTGAAACAGGACATTTTAAATGTCATCAAGAAATACGTAAGCGTAGGGGAGGAGCAGGTTACTGTGCAGCTGGATACCCAAGAGAACTGTGATGTCCTCGAGTTGAACATTACACTCCCGGAAGATATTGAACCAGAAACGCCCGAAAACGATAACAGAACGGTTCAAAAGCCAGTGCGTAATGCAGGATCATTAGCCCCTCCGGGTCAGAAACCGACCGATTCGGGTAGGCAATCGAAGAGTCAATCTAAAGTCACCTAATACACCTATTGTGCTGAATATGACCTATTCAGCTCCATTTTCCGCTGATGGCTCCTTCTGGAGCCATTGTTATTTGCGCAACTGATCACTGTGATCAGTTTCTCGAAAAGACCTGAATTGTCTTTTGTGCGAAAATAATGTTGCAAAAAAACCACATTTCCTGAAAAGCACGGTATTCTGTGTCCGAACATAGATAACCGTAGTATCTGTTCTACACTTTGGTTTGTGCGAACGTGGCTCCGGCCTATGGTAGAACAAGCAAGGTGGACAAGTAAGGTAGACAAAAATGTCTAATGTTGTTGCATTTTTCAGACACCTTGACTAGAGTTGCAATACCAACAACGAGTAGTTTAAGAACCACAGCAAATATCTTCTGATTGGAGAAAATAAAATGAAATTTACGAAATCTTTTTTAGCAGTAGCAATCGCGGGTATTGCTGCAGCTCCTATGATGGCTTCTGCCACTACAACACTAAGTGGTGTGGTTGAGATTAAGCTTTCCGGTGACGATAGCGGTGATCCAGGGCCTTTTAGAAGCACCGAAACTGGTGACGCTGGCATTTTTGCTAACGATGTTCTTATGGGTGTCTCTGCTGAACAAGCATTGAACACAGGTCTTACCGGTTACGGTTCTCTGCGTTACGATCTCAATACCGTTTCCGGTGGTGGGTTTGATGATGCTGACAGCGTTTTCGTGGGTATCAAAGGCGGTTTCGGTGACCTCCGATTTGGTGAAGTACCAAACCCTGGCGAGTATGGTCAGGTAAACGACATACTGACTGATATGGGTACTACCATAAACAGCGGTGTGTCTTATGTTGGTAGCTTTGGTGGTGCCACAGTCGGTGTCGCATACTCTCCAGCTATTAACCAGGATGTCATTGGAGTTGGTGCAAAATTCGCGTGGAACGGTTTAGCGCTTGGTGTTGGCTTGCAAGACGCAAGAAATGTAAACGATGACGCAATTCCAGCAGTTGAAGCGGATCCAGCTGCCGGTATACTCGCTCAAGATGCTGTGCTGGCAACTGAAAACCAGACTGACAACATTTCAGCGTCAGTTGGTTTCTCAGCCGCTGGTGCATCTATCAGTTTGGGTTACGTCGTGTTGGGTGAAGCTTTTACTAATGCTAATGGCACCGTTGACGATGAAACGGCAATCGTGGCCCAGGTTGGCTATTCAATCGCTGGTGTATCGCTTGGTGTAACATACGATGCTCAGACCGAATCAGAAGATAATAAACTTCGTTTGGATGCTGACTATGACCTGGGTGGCGGCACAAGGCTCAGCTCTCGAGTCAATATCTTATCTGATGGTGCGGCTGGTGGACCTGATGACCTGACTGACTGGAGAATCATGCTTGGTAAGACTTTCTAAGATACTCCGAGCGTAAGTTAAGCAAGAAAGTAAATGTACGATAGAAAAGCCCCTCTTACGAGGGGCTTTTTTTTGTCTGTAGTACCGGTACTGCTGTATCCATTGGTGTGTCGGTAGCATCCAGGCGTTGCAAAGCGCGTTTGAACACACAGAGAAACACATTAAAGAATGCCGCATGGCTGTCTATTACCTCGGGTTCTGCCCCGTCCACAGCTGTTGTAATACAGGAGTAAAGTTGGCGCTTCTCCGCAGAAACATAAGTACCTGCCAGCGACCCTGCGTGACGCAGGCAATACCAATCCGCTAACACTGTCATCATTGAGCAACGATCGAAATCGTCTCGCATCAATTGATATGGTGCTGCCATTGCGTCAAATTCTCTTTTCAACGCAGGCGTTAACCTGGGTTGCATTGACCCAAAATATTTCGCTTTTGTGCCACCTTTATTGATCAGCATAAAGATGACGAGATCGGCTGCAGTGGTGTTTTCAATTTCACGTGCAATCTCAGGCGGCCATTCTCTTTGCAGGTAGCGATGCTTTAGCCGAGTGTAAGTCTTTTTGTACAAAAAATCGCCATAGGAAACGGCATCCAGTGCAGATTCATCCGGATTACCTGTTGCCTGGTTTTCAGCCCTATAAGCTGCAATCAGATTTGTATTAAGCGGCATTGCATCAATCGGTATGGTTTTTATTAGCGTAGTTTGTGCGGTAGGCTGGATGAGCTTGTAACCGGCAGGAAAGGCCACAAGTGAGGGCACGCAGATATTGGTTAACGATTGATTGTTGTTTTTTATTTGCGCTTCATTGTTTACATGCATGTGCCCACTAAAATGCAGATTTAATCCGGTAGCGAGTAGTGCCTCTGCGACCTTGGCATTCGGTGTGCGTCGGGTTACTTCGTTTTGACCGAATAGCAGGGCTTCTGCCCTTGTCTCGTTATCTACAGTATTGATAATAGGGTAGTGCGAAAAGGCAAGCAGGCGTTTGCCTGATGCTTCCGCTCGTGTACAAACATCCTTAATCCAATCAATCAGGAACGGCTTAACCCGCAATACCGAATTCCATCCGGCATCAGAACTATCAAAAAACGTACTTTTACGGGTTGGGTCGGTTTTACCGTTTCGCGGTTCAAATACATTGGCATCGATCATTAGTAGCCATAGGCCTTCGCTGGGCTCGACAAGATACGATGAGTCCATAAGCGTGTGTGATACTGACCCGTCTTCGGATTGCGCATTGAACATGCGCGACTCTGGTGCATCTGATTGCCCAAACGGTGTTTCCCAGTAAACATATTCAGGTTGCTTGAACAAACCGAAAGCTGCCATTGGTAGTAAACTTTTCAGAGCGCCTTCGCAATACATGTTTCGCGTCAGCACAGATGTGTTTTCAGTGGATGCAACTTCCGGGTCACTGGTGACGAGAACAGAATTGCCGGGGGTGGATACAAACCGAGTGGATTGATGTTTGCCTGCGGGGCCATAAAAATCATGATTGCCAGGTATCGCATAAAAGGCCATATCGTATTGTTGTTGGTATTGACCAATCAGCTTTACAAAACGCCTTGTTGATTCAATTTGTCCGTCATCGGTGTAGTCACCGAGTAATACCACATGGCGAATACCGCGTTGGTGAATATCGTTTAGTGCGGTTATCAAAGCGTCCTTGCTTTCGTTAAACACACGCGATGATCTGCGGGTGTCTTTCCAACTTCTGAGCGTCAGCTGCTCACCATGGATACTGGTGCCTGCACATTCGTAATCACTATAAATATCGTGCAGATGTGCATCAGCGATAACAGCGATATCGGGTAAACTAGCCATGCAGACAAAGACCGTGCTGATGTGCAGATAGCTGAAGTGCAGATAGTAGGCGGAGTTTCATTCTCGATACCATACCCGAACAACCCTTAAAAAACCGAGCCGATGTGACTAACGTTAAAATCGCCTTTTATTCACCGCTGAAACCACCCGATCATGCTGTTCCGTCAGGAGATCGATTGATGGCGCGGCTATTAGTGGCTTGCTTGTCACAGCAGGGTTATCACGTTGAGCTAGCATCCAGGCTCCGTGTGTTTGTCAAAGATCACACTAATTATTCCCACGCTGATAATCTAATGCAAGAGGCACAATCTGAAATCAACCGACTGACCTCGCTTTGGTCTGAACACGGTGCTCCGGCATGTTGGTTTTGCTATCACCCGTACTATAAATCACCCGATTTAATTGGGCCAGAATTATGCCGAACGTTTACTATTCCATACGTCACTGCAGAAGCCAGCTATTCAGAGCGGCGAGCTCAGGGTGTTTGGGCGCACTTGCAGCAGCTGGTACTTACTTCAATCAACGGCGCTGCGATGAACATCTGCTTTACTGAACGAGACAAAGCCGGGCTTCGTATTGCTGCACCAACCGCCAATTTAGCTACACTGTGTCCGTTCATCGACACAAGTGATTTCAAACAACCTAATTCATTTCCGTCCAAACCCCATCTAGTGGCGGTGGCGATGATGCGTGCTGGCGACAAGTTTGATAGCTACACCGGATTAGCGGCGGCACTAAAAAGGATTGTGCATTTACCCTGGACATTATCGATAGTCGGAGATGGCGACAAGCTCGATGAAGTGAAGCAGCTGTTTGCCGAATTCGCTGAAGATCGCATCTTATGGCATGGGCGGTTGCGGCGCCCTGAAATAGCCGCATTGCTGTCACGATCTTCAATTTATGTTTGGCCAGGTTGTGGAGAAGCCTATGGTTTGGCGTATCTTGAAGCACAGGCCGCAGGCTTGCCCGTCATTGCTTATAAAACTGCTGGCGTGCCTGAGGTCGTTGATCATGGTTATAGTGGCATCTTAACCCCTGAAGGCGATGATGAAGCTTTTGCTCTCGAAATAGCGAAATTAATTGAAAATGAGCCAGCATGTAAACGTATGTCGCGTCAGGCACGCTCGTATGTGCAAAACAAGCACACCATCGAACAAGCTGGCATAACGCTGAACGCACATTTGTGCGATTGTGCTGGAATAAAAACATGACGCATTACCCCGCAATGAAACCGTTGCTTGAAGCCTTAAACGATCGACAAGAGGCAGGCTGCCCTGTGCAGTTTTGGTTGCGTGATGATGACGCTATTGAGCCAACAAAGCCACTTGATAAATTACTAACGCTGACTGATCGCTATTCAATACCAGTTACGCTAGCGGTTATCCCTGCACATTCTGGTGAGGCTTTAGCAAAACGATTAGCTAAGGCCGATAACATTGCGGTAGCAGTGCATGGATGGTCGCATCAAAATCACGCACCTGCCAATGAGAAAAAACAAGAGCTTGGTCTGCATCGACCCATTGAAGCAACAGTGACGGAGCTTGCGCGCGGGTATGCAGATCTACTGCAGCGGCATGGGTCGCAGTTTGTACCGCTGCTGGTACCGCCGTGGAATCGCATAGACACAGCAATAGTCGATGTATTGAACGACATTGGCTTTCAGGGATTATCAACATTTGGTGATCAGGCATCGAGTGCGACACCGATGATCAATACCCATGTTGATGTCATCGACTGGAAGGGCTCGCGTGGTGGTCGATCAACGCCCGATCTTGTAGACGAACTGGTCGCCTTGATAAACAGTAAAAGCACACCGATTGGTGTACTCACTCACCATCTGGTTCACGACAATCAGGTATGGGGTTTTCTCGAGCAATTGTTTTCAGCAACATCAACGCATGCAGGTGCCAGTTGGGTTCGTATCAATGATCTATTGCCAGCATTGGCAGTAGAATCGTAATCGATTATCTCCACACCCAGGATTTCCATGCGAGGAATAACCCTGAGTCACGCGCTTGCGCGTCCGTACACCATTGTTCAACATCCGCTAACGGTGTGGATTGTGGCAGGCTACCGGCAACAAGATCGGCATCAGCCAGTGTCACTGAACCACCACGACACACCAGTGTGAAAATCAATGGCCCGCTCGCCCACCACGCAGGCGCATCGGGTAATGCCTTCATTACATCATCCAGCACATTGATAAGGCGGGCAAACACAGGATGCTGCGGTGGCGCTGCTATCATGGAATTGGCCAGCAGCAATCCGCCTTTGCCTGTATTGCGCGGAATATCTTCTGCCATAGTAACCAGCCCAACCATTGGCAGAAAATCATGGAAGCTGACATCGTTACGGGTTGGGTACCAATCGCAGTCCAGGTAAATGCCTCCGCATTGTTGCAGAATGACGTAGCGGGCAACATCAACCGCACCGGGAAAATCGCCCTTGAGAAGCATGTCCTGGTACACCGCATTTTTGCTTAGACCGAGCGCCTTGAGATCGTTTTCATTCCACAGTTGATAGCCGTACTGCTGGGCTTCGGCGTGTTCTTGCCAAGCCTGGGTACCCACGGGCGGGGAACCAGGGCCTATCCATATTTGGTGAATCTTGTGCGGCACGCTCTGGCGATTGGCTTCCACCACAGCCTTACGGTGTTCAGTAGAAAATTGCGTATAGGCGGCTAGTAGCGCCGGTGGAGGTACCAAATGATACTGATACCCAATGCTCAGGGCTGCGTCTTTTTCGGCTTTGGCGAGCTTTAATTGTGCTGATTGCAAGCGTCGGGGTAGGCCTAGCGACGTTTCATGACCTAAAAGTGACGCATTTGGATCTTCTGCGAGCTCAGCAAGGATATCCCTGGCTTTGGCAAATTTCCCAGCGTGGCGAAGTTCCGCTGCGGTGTCCAGCCGAGTGTTCAAACCTTTCTTTTTCGACGGAGTATCCAATGATTTGGCCAAACAATCTGATAGGATCATAGTATCGCGCAACCTTTACGAATCCAAGCCTGTGTACATAGCCTTCCGGTCGGTCAATGCCTGACCAATTGAAACAGCCCCAAGTGAAACAATCCCGAGTGAAACAACAAAGGGATTTGCTGCGAATTGAAAACCTTGCCGTGAGCTTTCCACTACCTGGTGGTCGCATTGACGCTGTGAAGGGCGCCAGCCTGCGCATATTACCCGGAAAAGTCACCGCACTCGTGGGTGAGTCAGGCTCTGGCAAATCGGTTATAAGTCAGGTCATTATGGGGCTGCAACCAGAAAACGCTGCCGTTTCCGGGCGAGTACTGTTTACCGATCCTGCCAACCCCGACACAGTGCACGACATCGTCAAGCTGCCGCACGATGGTCGAATGATCAGATCTATCCGAGGCCGACGCATCGGCATGATTTTTCAAGAACCGATGACGTCCTTCTCACCGCTGCACACTATCGGTAACCAAATAACCGAACTATTGGAAGAGCACACCATAATATCACTTGCTGAACAACGTGAGCGTTGTGAGCACATGTTGGGTCTTGTTGGCTTTGAGCATCCCGATAAAGTGTTTGATATGTATTCATTTGAACTGTCTGGTGGTATGCGGCAACGGGCCATGATAGCCATGGCGTTGATTTGCGAACCAGCATTGCTCATTGCAGATGAACCGACAACGGCTCTCGATGTAACTATTCAAGCGCAGATATTAAAACTGCTTAGTGACCTGCAATCCGAACTAAAGATGGCCGTGTTGTTAATCACTCATGATCTGGGCGTGGTTGCCAATATTGCCGATGAAGTCTCTGTTATTTATCATGGGCAGATTATGGAGTCGGGTACCGTAGAAAGTATATTTCGTACCCCAAGTCATCCCTATTTAAAAGGCCTGATGTCTGCGATCCCGCAATTCGGCATGGCGCGCTCCGAACGACTAAAACCGCTACGTGATATCGAAACCAATGTTAATCATCTGCTGGACAAACTGTCGGCTCCACCAAAACATGATGGCTCAAAACCCGATGTGGTTTTATCGGTTAACAACTTAAGCAAAACGTTTATCACTCGCAAGCAAGATTGGCTGATAGGCGGAGCAACCAAGGCTGTGCCGGCGGTAGATAACGTTAGTTTTGACATTCGTCGCGGTGAATGCCTTGGGCTGGTTGGTGAGAGTGGCAGTGGCAAAACAACGTTGAGTAAAATCTTGATGCATGCCGTTACACCGGATACGGGTAGTGTGGTATTTGATGATGGCAGTGGCCCTGTGGATGTTCTGGCAAGCAGTGGTGCAGAACTCAAAGCGTTGAGAACCAAAATCCAGATGATTTTTCAAGATCCGATATCATCATTGTCGCCGCGTATGTCAATTGGCAATATTCTACGAGAACCGTTCGAGATTCATCAGCGTGGTACACAAGAGCAGCGCAACACTGCTGTAATGGCATTACTTAACGCCGTTGGCCTGGGTGCTAACGTACTGCAACGTTATCCGCATAGTTTTTCTGGTGGCCAACGTCAACGCATTGGTATTGCCAGGTCTTTGGCGATAGCACCGAGTTTGATTATTTGTGATGAGCCGGTATCAGCGTTAGATGTATCTGTCCAGGCTCAAGTGCTCAACCTGCTAAAAGATTTACAAGAAGATATGGGCTTAACTTACTTGTTCATCTCACACAATTTATCTGTTATCGACTATATGGCTGACAGAGTCGCCGTTATGTGGTCCGGAAAAATTGTTGAGTTAGCGCCGCGCGACGTCATAATGAACGATCCGATTCACCCGTATACAAAATCATTGATGAGTGCTGTGCCGTTTCCGGATCTGGACAAACCATTGGATTTTGATACCGCAGGTGAGGCGAGTTCTACTTCATCAAAGCAGTGGGCTGCGGTATTTCGTGACGATGATCAGCCCGGTTCGTTGGCGTCATTGGATTTGGGAGATGATCATTTTGTGCTGGCGCGTAACACAGCAGACTTAACGGAGTTAAGACAGTGATAACTCGGCGAGCACTACTTGGTTTGCTCGGCTCGGCAGCGATATCGAAATCACTGTGTGCTGACACTGAGACCACACAGGATTCTAACTTTCTGCGCGATCGTATTAACGCTGGCGAATTGCCTGAGCTTGCGATGCGCTTGCCAGACAATCCACGTGTTATTGATCTTAAATCCATGGGGCGCGAGCCAGGACAGCACGGCGGCAAGATACGAATTCTGATCGGTCGCCAAAAAGATATTCGGTATATACCTATCAATAGTTATTCAAGGCTTGTTGGTTATAACGAACAATTAGAGATGGTGCCCGACATTCTTGAGTCTTACACTGTTGAGGATGGGCGAGTATTCACCTTGCGTTTGCGAGCTGGCCATCGTTGGTCAGACGGTAGCGCATTGACGTCAGCCGATTTCGACTACTTCTGGAACGATGTTGCGCTAAATAAGGAACTCGCACGTGGCGGCCCACCGGTTAGCTTGATGGTCAATGGCGAGGCGGCAAAATTTGAAGTGATTGATGATTTGACGGTGGTTTACTCATGGTCGCAACCTAATCCAAGGTTTTTGGGCAGGTTGGCAGCACCCATACCACAAACGCTAATGCTGCCTTCTGCATACATGCGCCAGTTTCACAAAAGCTACCAAACCCCCGAAAAAATTGAAGCGTTTGTTGAGGAGTTCCGTGTTGATGACTGGGTTGGACTGCATCGCAAGATGTCCCGGCAAAACCGGCCTGAGAATCCGGATTTACCAACGCTTGAGGCTTGGCGCCCAACCACGAAGCCACCTGCGGAGCAGTTCGTTTTCGAACGTAACCCTTATTTTCACCGAGTTGATGAAAACGGAAAACAACTGCCTTATATCGACCAAGTCGTCATGAATGTGAGTTCATCAGAAATTATTGCAGCAAAAACGGCAACGGGTGATAGTGATTTGCAAGGTGTGGGTCTTGGGCTTCCGGACTACACACTCATTAAAGAAGCAGAAAATCGTTTTCCGATTAAAGTGTCGTTGTGGCGACGCACCCAGGGTTCCAGTGTAGCGCTGTTTCCTAATCTTAACGTACAGGATCCAATTTGGCGGCAGCTATTTCAAGATGTGCGAGTGCGTCGAGCTTTATCACTTGCCATTAATCGCAGAGAGATTAATCAGGTTCTTTACTACGGTCTTGCTCATCAAAGTGCTGATACTGTGTTGCCGGAAAGCCCGCTGTATAAACCTGAGTATGCTCAAGCGTGGTCAAGCTACGATCCAGATCAGGCCAATCGACTCCTGGACGAAGTGGGTTTGGTTAAGCGTAACTCCAGTGGTATCAGGCTGTTATCAGATGGACGACCCGCCAATATCACTGTTGAATCGGCCGGCGAAAGCACACTCGAAACCGATGTGCTCGAGCTCATTACCGACTATTTTCGGCAAGTAGGTATCGCCTTGTTTATTCGCAGTTCTCAACGCGATATCTTTCGGAGTCGCACCATGGGCGGTCAGGTGATGATGTCTGTGTGGAGGGGGTTGGGGAATGGTTTAGCTTCTGCCGATATGCCACCCACTCAGTTAGCACCGACCTCTGATGATCAACTGCAGTGGCCGTTGTGGGGAATGTATTACATGTCGATGCAAAAGAAAGGCAAGAGTGCGGATTTACCGTACGTGCAAGAGCTAAGCACGCTGCTGGACAGTTGGATGAAATCGACCAGCACAGAACAGCGAACTGACATATGGACCCGCATGTTAACGATCTATACCGATCAGGTGTTTTCAATTGGTACGGTCAATGGCGGCCTACAACCACTTGCGCGCTCCGCACGTTTAAAAAATATCCCCGATAGCGGCTTGTATGGATTCGAGCCAACCAGCTATCTTGGCGTTTACATGCCCGATACCTTCTGGCTTGAGAAAGAGGGTTAATCATGCTTCGCTACATTCTATGGCGGTTTTTCACAATGATCCCAACACTGCTGATTATTTCAGCGTTGGTGTTTGCGATTATTGAGCTACCACCGGGGGACTATTTCGAAAGCCACGTGGCCGAGCTTAAAGCCATGGGTGAATCGGCTGACCTTGCCGAAATAGAAATGCTTAGAGCGCGTTACGGTTTCGACCAACCAATGGTAGTACGATATTTCCGATGGCTTAGCGGAATGGTTGTCGGTGATTTTGGATACTCTTTTGAATACCGATTGCCCGTTAACGAAGTAGTGGGCGACCGACTTTGGCTAACCATTCTGGTGTCAGTTGTCACCATCGCCTTTACGTGGCTGGTTGCGTTTCCCATTGGAATTTATTCGGCCACGCATCAATACAGTTGGGGCGACTATGGCCTCACTTTTCTTGGCATGATAGGCATAGCCGTGCCCAATTTCATATTAGCACTGGTGATGATGTACTTGGCCAATATCTGGTTTGGCACGTCCATAGGCCATTTAATGGATCGCGAGTATTTTAATCAACCGATGTCGTGGGATAAGTTTGTATCAATCCTCGAGCACTTGTGGATTCCTGTTTTGATTATTGGCACAGCGGGAACTGCAGGGATGGTGCGGCGATTGCGCGCCAACCTGTTAGATGAACTCAACAAACAATACGTTGTTACGGCGCGCTCCAAAGGATTAAAGCCGCGTCGAGTGCTGATGAAGTACCCACTTCGTATGGCTCTGAATTTTTTCATCTCAGATATAGGCTCGATTTTGCCAGCAGTGATCTCCGGCGCCGAGGTCACGGCCATTGTGTTGTCACTTGAAACCACCGGACCTATGTTAATCAAAGCGCTGCAAAGCCAGGATATGTATTTGGCGGGTTCGTTTCTGATGTTTCTGGCGTTCCTGACGGTGATCGGCGTGCTGGTGTCAGATATTGCGCTGGCGTTGCTGGACCCGCGCATTCGATTCGGGGCGGGGCAACATAAATGAAAACGCCACTGCTATGACAACTCCACTACCTAAACCTGGGGAACCGCTTGAACACTATGTGTCTCAAGCACCTTACGACCCAACCAGTATTGAGCGCAATGAAGCGGTTGAAGGGCCATTGGCTCAAGCTTCACAACTGCAGCTTATGTGGTGGTACTTTCGCCAGCACCGGCTTGCATTGGTGTCAGGTATTTTTTTGGTGTTGGTTTATCTGTCTATATTGATCAGTGAATTCTTAGCTCCTTATAACTTACATACCCGCAATACCGAATTTATATACGCGCCTCCAGCGACAGTTCATTTTTTTCGCGATGGCAGGTTAGTTCGCCCGTACACTTATGGGCAAACAATGACGCTGGATATGAATACGCTGCGTCGCGACTACACCAATAATCTGGACAACGTTCAACCGCTGCGTTTTTTTTGCCGCAGTGATTCATACCAATTTTGGGGCTTGTTTAAAACTGATTTACATCTAATCTGTCCAGCGGAAGGTGGACATCTGTTTCTGTTAGGCACCGACCGGCTCGGGCGAGACGTATTGTCGCGCACTGTTTACGGTGCTCGAATATCATTGACAATCGGTATTCTCGGTGTGTTGTTAAGCTTTTTCCTTGGCATTGTCATTGGCGGTATAGCCGGATATAGAGGTGGCTGGTTTGACATGTTGGTTCAACGGATAACGGAGGTTCTACAGTCGATACCGAGCATACCGCTGTGGATGGCATTGGCGACGATTATTCCTCTTACCTGGAGCCCCTTGTTGGTATACGTTGGTATAACCGTGATTCTTAGTTTGCTTGATTGGACTGGGCTTGCAAGGGCGGTCCGCTCAAAATTATTGTCACTTCGTGAAGAAGACTACGTTGTGGCTGCACAGTTGTTGGGTGCAAATAGTAAACGGGTAATACGCCGTCATTTAATTCCAGGTTTTATGTCTCATCTTATTGCCAGCGCCACACTGACCGTGCCTGGAATGATTCTGGGTGAAACCGCCCTGAGCTTTTTAGGCATCGGATTGCGCCCTCCCATTACCAGCTGGGGAATTCTCTTGACAGAGGCGCGAAGTATCAACATCATCGCACTTTATCCTTGGCTGCTATTTCCAGTTATACCGGTCATACTAGTTATTTTGGCGTTTAATTTTCTTGGGGATGGTCTACGTGATGCTGCAGACCCATACAAGTGATGGTCAGTGTAATTAATACTTTGGGTGCCGGCGCCATCAATCAGCTTGCCATGAATCAACTTGATGATGCGCGAAATGATGCGCGAATTTTGATGTATAGCCATGACACCTTTGGTCTTGGGCATCTGCGTCGTTGTCGTACCATTGCCCATGCTTTGGTAGAGAGCTATAGCGGTTTGAGCATCCTGATTGTGTCAGGTTCAGCCATTGCGGGTGCGTTTGATTTTCGTGCTCGAGTCGATTTTGTCAAAATTCCCAGTGTTATAAAACTGCGTAACGGTGAGTATACGTCGCTACATAGACACATTGACTTAAGCGATACACTCAATATGCGTAGTTCAATCATACGACATACTGCAGAATCGTTTAAACCAGACATTTTTATTGTTGATAAAGAACCAATGGGTCTGCAGGGAGAAATAGCCGGCACCCTTGCTTACTTAAAGTCGCAGAACACAACGCTGGTGTTGGGTTTGCGTGATGTTTTGGACTCACCTCACCTGTTGGCGGCTGAGTGGGAACGAAAAGCACTGATACCTAAAATTGATCTTACCTATGATCACATCTGGGTGTATGGGCCAGAACAATTTTATAACCCAATGAATGGATTGGATATCCCTAAAACCATACGCGATAGAATTGAGTTTGTCGGTTTTCTAAAAAGGCAAGCGCTGCGCGAAGAGCTTGTCACGCATAAGCAACAGGGCGACTATATTCTCATCACCACGGGTGGTGGAGGCGATGGAGTCGAGCTGATTCGTAGTGTTC
>CAYTJF010000036.1:20200-32436 GCA_964437945.1 uncultured Granulosicoccaceae bacterium | reverse complement strand
AAAGAGTCACCCAAAGCGGATGACTCTTAAACTACTACACTTCATTATTACTACGTTAACAAATCTATATCTACGCTAACAAATCGAACCGATCAGCGTTCATCACTTTGGTCCACGCAGCGACAAAATCTCGTACAAACTTTTCGCTGTTATCATCTTGCGCATACACTTCCGCATAAGCACGCAGAATTGAATTTGAACCAAACACCAGATCAGCACTGGTCGCAGTCCACTTGACCTTGCCGCTTGCGCGGTCACGGACCTCAAAGGTGCCATCAGACTCAACCGGATGCCAGCTGTTATCCATATCAGTCAGATTAACGAAAAAGTCATTCGTCAGTTGACCTGCACGGTCTGTGAATACACCGTGGGAAGAACCACCATGGTTGGTTCCGAGTACGCGCATACCACCCACAAGAACGGTCATCTCTGCCCCCGTGATTCCCAGGAGTTGCGCTCTATCTAGCATCAATTCTTCAGGACCCACCGCATACTGCTCTTTTTGATAGTTGCGAAAACCATCGGCCAGTGGCTCAAGTACAGAAAAGCTCTCAGCATCTGTCATGGCATCGGTTGAATCACCTCTACCGGCAGTAAAAGGTACCGATACGTTGTGACCGGCAGCTTTGATTGATTGCTCTAGTCCGACGTTACCGGCAAGTACAATGACATCGGCAATTGACGCTTTGCTGTCAGATGCGATCTGCTCTAACACTTTGAGTACTTTACCGAGGCGCTGTGGCTCGTTGGCTGCCCAGTCTTTCTGAGGGGCTAGACGGATACGTGCGCCATTAGCACCACCGCGCTTATCGGAACCGCGAAACGTACGCGCACTATCCCAGGCTGTAGCAATCATGTCGGCAGCTGACAAACCACTATCGGCAATTTTCGCTTTAACCGCATCAACATCGTATGAAGTTGAGCCTGCAGGTACAGGGTCTTGCCAGATCAAATCTTCAGCAGGTACATCAGGCCCGAGGTAATTTGCTCTTGGCCCCATATCACGATGCGTCAACTTAAACCATGCACGTGCGAAGGTGTCTGCAAAGTAGGCAGGGTCTGCCATAAACTTCTGGCAAATTTTGTTGTAAACCGGATCAACCTTCATCGCCATATCAGCATCAGTCATCATAGGGTCGTGATGGATTGATGGGTCAGATGCATCAACTGGCTTTTCGCTATCTGGCATATCAACCGGCTTCCATTGATTAGCACCAGCGGGTGATTTGGTGAGTTCCCATTCCCAGTTAAACAGATACTCAAAGTAACCCATGTCCCACTGCGTCGGGTTTTTAGTCCAGGCTCCTTCAATGCCTGAAGTAAATGCATTGGCAGCCTTGGCTGAGTGACCCGGGTTAGCCCAACCAAAACCCTGTGCCTCTACACCACAACCTTCGGGTTCTGCACCAATATTTCCATGATCACCACCACCGTGAGCCTTACCAACGGTGTGGCCACCACAGGTGAGCGCTGCCGTTTCTTCATCGTTCATCGCCATGCGAGCAAATGTTTCACGGACATGCTGAGCAGTACGCGCTGGATCAGGGTTACCGTTCACACCTTCGGGATTAACGTAAATCAACCCCATGTGAACTGACGCAAGTGGGTTATACATGGTGGATGCATCATCGAGATCTTCGTAACGATTGGCACTGTCAGCCAACCACTCATCTTCTACGCCCCAGTTAACGTCTATCTCTGGACCCCAGATGTCTTCTCTGCCAAAACCAAATCCAAACGTTTTCAAACCCATGGATTCGTACGACATGTTACCCGCCAAAATGATGAGATCAGCCCATGACAGTGCGTTGCCGTATTTCTTTTTGGCAGGCCACAGGAGTCGACGCGCTTTATCAAGACTGGCGTTATCAGGCCATGAATTAAGTGGTGCGAAACGAATATTGCCTGACCCTGCTCCACCACGACCGTCACCCATACGATAAGAGCCTGCAGCGTGCCATGCCAAACGGATCATTAAACCGCCATAGTGTCCCCAGTCTGCAGGCCACCATTCCTGGCTGTCGGTAAGTAACGCTTTCACATCATTTTTTACCGCTTCATGATCAAGGGCTTTAACCGCTGCACGATGGTTATAGTCAGGGTCCATCGGATTGATACGGGCACCCTGCTGATGCAGAATATCCAGATTCAGCGCGTTGGGCCACCACTTGGTAACCGGCTTTTCTGTTGACGTGTTGCCACCGTGTGCAAAGGGGCAGCCTCCACCTAATTCACCTTCCATACTATTCTCCTAGTTAGATTGTTTTTCAGATTGATTTTTTTACTGCTTTCTAGAAATTAAAAAAGTTACTGATTACTTTGCTGCTGAATATTTAAAGCATCACCTATTAGCCATTTTTATGTGTTGCGCGTTTTTGACACTCGGGGCATACACCCCAATACGTCACCTCGGCTTCATCGATTTCATATCCATGATCTTGCTTTGCTTTCAGGCACGGCGCTTTGCCCACAGCGCAATCAACGTCGACCAGGTTGTCACACTGACGGCAAATAAGATGGTGGTGATTATCGACACGATGCTCATAGCGGGCGGCGGACCCCATAGGCTGTATGCGGCGAATAATTCCACTATCGGACATCACATTTAATGCATCGAATACGGCTTGCCGGGAAATCGCACCTAGTTCTGTTCTAACTACCTGACAAACTTCATCGGCGGCTATGTGAGGTGAGCTTTCTACTGCCTGATACACTGCCAGCCGTTGCGCTGTGACCTGCAGCCCGGCAGCCTTCAATGCGGCTCGAACGTGCTGTCGGTCCTGATTGTTTTCAGACTTTTTCACGCAGCAAATGATAGTGCACAATTCTAGACTATGTCAAGAATTCATTTTTCGTAAATGTTTACGCCAGGCCGTAAAGCGGTATACACACCCGGCTCGAAGTAGCGGAACAAAAAGTGGACCGGCACTCAAACAATCTGCTGTGACGAAGTTGGTTGCGTCCATCGCTTTGGAGATATCACGGTCAGCTTGCTCACACAAGTAACTTGTCTTAAGTACCATGAAGCAAGTTACATTTGATTGCGTAAGCTTCGTCAATTTGACACGCAATGGTGTTCCGGTCCATATGGGAACCCAGTGATATTCTGCACAGCATTGTCTGCAACAACTAATATATCGTGCTCGCGGTAGCCACCAGCACCTGGATTTCCCTCGGGTATGGTGAGCATGGGCTCCATGGAAACAACCATGCCAGGTTCAATAACGGTATCGTTATCTTCACGCAGTTCCAGCCCGGCTTCACGACCATAGTAATGTGACAGTACGCCGAAGGAATGCCCATACCCAAATGTGCGGTATTGAAGCAAGTCTTTTTCCAAGAAGAACTGATTAATCTCATCACATATTGCCGAACAAACAGCACCTGGCTTGATCAGAGATTGTCCTAGTTGATGGGCCGCCACATTAGCGTCCCAGATTGTGCGGGATGCGTCATCGGGCTCGCCTACAAACAGGGTTCTTTCTAGCGCCACATAATAACCGGAGATCATAGGAAAAGTATTAAGACTGAGTATATCCCCTTCTTCCAAGCGACGTGTAGTCACTGGATTATGCGCGCCGTCAGTGTTGATACCTGATTGAAACCATACCCAGGTGTCTCTTAATTCTGAATTTGGAAATGATTCACTGATGGCAAGTTCCATCGCGTTACGGCCCCCCATGGCCACATCAATTTCTCTGACACCAGGCTTTATCAAGTCGCGAATGGCAGTTCCTCCAATGTCAGCAATATTAGCGGCTTTGCTTATTAACTCAATCTCCGCTTCTGATTTGATCATGCGTTGTTGCATAGTCTCCAGCGCTACATTAACGAGTGTACTTTGCGCAAACTCTGATTGCAGATTGCCATACATATCAACACTCAAATGATCAGACTCGAAACCAATTTTCTTTGCTGAACCTATTACATGTTTTACAGCACGCCAATAATTTCCTCGCCGCCAATCGGTATAAACGATATTATCGCCAACCGATCGCCGCCATGGTTGCGCTGCATCAATGTTCGCAGATACCGTTACACACTTATCTTTGGTCACTATGCAGGCATAGGGTCGACCAAATGCGCAATAGAGAAATCCGCTGTAGTAAGCAACGTTGTGCATCGACGTTAATAACACAGCGTCCAATTCAAGCCGCAGCATTGTGTCGCGTAGTTTTATTAGCCGGGCGTTATACTCTTGATTTGAAAAAGGAAGTGTTTTTTTACCCTGTTGAAATGAGAAGAAGTCAGGGCGCGATTGCGAGTTAGCCATTTTAGTGGTCTTCCGAAGTCAAGGCCGGAAGATGTGCTCGACAAACCCGGCTGTAAATCCGGGCGTTCAGGATAGGATTCTATATTTGCAGCGTTGACGCCATCAACGCACGTGAATACTACAATAAATATTGATCAGTTATCAAATAGTGGAATCATATCTGTGAACCCTCGCAATCTGGCGTGCTCAACAGGTGTTACTCCGTCAGCGTCACCAATCGACTGGTCGGCACCAGCTTCAATGAGTAATCTGGCGGATTCTATGTGGTCGGGTCCACCATTTCCCAGTACGACTGATTCCATTAAAGCGGTCCAGTCCAGGTTGTTAATGTGATCAAGAGGGGCATTGGCTTCTATCAGAACGCCGACTACCTCATGATGCCCAAGGTGAGCCGCCGCAATTAGCGCAGTCCCATCATAGGGGCTCGTAATATTGCCTGCACTGGCACCGTTTTCAAGTGCCAATTTTAGTAAGGGCACATCGTTGGCTACTGATGCAATGGTGACGATGTCATAAGCGCGGAATTCCAATGCATTCATATCAGCGCCGGCCTCAGCCAGTATTTCAACAATTTCATCATTTGAAGCGAAAGCAGCTACGATCAGTGGCGTTCTACCAGATCCATCACGAATTTCAAGATCATCTCCAGCTTTAATTAGCTTTAAAACGGTGTCTGTGTCTCCCGAGTGAGCTGCTTTCAACAATTCGCCATAACCCGAAATTTCAGCACTGGTAGGTGCGCTCTGCGCTGTAGCAATTGAAGAACTGGCCACGAGTTGCATCAGGCCAAACAAAACACAAGCTAGTAGTTTTCTTAATTCTTGAATCGTCATATCTTTTTATACTCGGATTTCCAAGCCCCTACTTCTCAAATTGCCCTAAATCAAAGAGGAAACTATAAAGTAATCTCGCAGAGTGTGTTTGTATGCGAGCCTGAATTTGATGGTGTTATGGCGTGAAACTCTATTTAAGCAACGTCTTTAAATCAAAATTGGCATCAGTTGCCTGTTCTGGTGTTGGGCTGATGTCCGCTGTAATGAGTTTTCGGGCCATCATATGATCACGTGTTGAATTTACAGAATCAACGCTTTGCAGCTTGTGATTCAGATAATGGAACACAGAGAAAGCAGTGTCTGCGGGGTCACCACGGGTGACGAACTGATCGGCGTCATTCGACAATCCGCACATCTGGAGGCTGTGCTCGCCCTGATCTGACCAGAACCAGGGAACTGAGTTATAAGGTGACTTATCCCCAGCAATTGACGCTGCAATCACTCTGGCTTGATCAGTGGCATTCTGTATAGATTCGAGTCTGATTGACGTCCCGGCGGCAAACGGGTTTGGATGTGCAGCACAATCTCCGGCAGCGTAAATATCTGGTGCTGACGTTTCACAAAACTCATTAACCACTACACCGTTTTCACAATTAATCCCTGCCGCTTTTACGAATTCATCGTTCGGTATTACACCTATGCCGATCACCAGTAGATCACAATCGAGCAAATCACCACCGGCTGTTTTTAATTGCTGGATTTTTTTATCACCGATCAGTTCAGACACTGAATCGCCAAGACGAAGGTCAATACCATTTTCTTGATGGGTCTGTTCAAACCAGTTTGAGATAGTGGGTGATACCGCTCTGGCCATCACTCTTTTGGCCAGATCAAAAACCGTCACCTGTTTGTTCATTTTGTTTGCCACGCAGGCAAACTCAAGTCCAATAAACCCGGCACCGATCACTACGATATTTTGCGCTTGATCCAATGCATGCTTTATGGCTTTGGAGTGATGGAGATCACGTAGCATGTGCACACCCTCAAGTGTGGCACCCTGAAGTGGCAAGGCTCTGGGCCTGGCACCAGTTGCAATAACCAAAGACGAGTATTGATGGTTGCCCTCATTGGTGCTGACTGTTTTGGCATGTGGATTGATACTGGTAACTTTAGTATCAAGTGACACTTTAATATCTTTACCCGAGTAAAAGGTCTCGGGTCGCATTGATAGTTTTTCGTCGCTTGTTTCACCGGATAAATAAGACTTTGACAAAGGTGGTCGGTGGTACGGATAAACTGATTCTTCGGAGAGCATCACAACAGGCGTTAAGACTTTCTGTTTACGCAACGCGATACACAGTTGCACGGCAGCCTGTCCACCGCCAATGATGACTATATTTTCTGCACTCATATCTTATTTTACCAGTAAGCCGAGCCATAAACATTTTGACCTTTACCGGACGTGTTGCGTTCCACTAACGCTGCCATAACGCCAAACAATAAGAACATGGTGCCGCCAGCATAGTCGCCCAATAGATTCAACGGTGTTGGCGGCGGGTTGTTTTTATCCCCCATCGCTGCCAGCGCACCGGTAAGACCAAGAAAATTGATGTCGTGACCTGCCATCTGGCTCAGCGGTCCCGTTTGGCCCCAGCCTATAATGCGTCCATAGATCACTCGAGCATTCACGTGTTCAGGTCCCAAACCCAAACGTTCCATCACACCGGGGCGAACGCCTTCAAGCAAAATATCGGACCGGTTAATCAAAGCCAGCGCCGTTTCATGTCCTTCTGTTGACTTCAAGTCAAGCACCACCGAGCGCTTACCACGACGGTTTACATCGGTCTTGTCAGCTGGCGCATTGGCGCGATCAATAGAAATAACATCAGCACCCAAGTCAGCCAGTAGCTGACCCGCGAGTGGGCATGGGCCAATACCCGCCATCTCTATCACAGTTATCCCTTTCAGTGGACCAGGCATTTTTTCGCTCTTACCTTCTATTCCATAACGCTAGCGTGGCGCCATGCGAATCGCACCGTCAAGTCGCACATCTTCGCCGTTTAAATAGCTATTGCGGCACATCTCAAGTGCCATCGATGCATACTCAGTAGGTGCACCCAATCGTGCCGGGTTGGGTACCATTGCTGCCAGTGCTTCTTGCACTTTTTCCGGCATCTCCAACAATAGTGGTGTTTCAAACAAGCCTGGCAGAATGGTATTGACACGAATGTGCTCTCTGGACAGGTCGCGTGCAATCGGCAGCGTCATACCGACAACAGCAGCTTTTGATGCTGAATAGGCAACCTGACCTATTTGACCATCTTCAGCGGCGACAGAGGCAGTTGAAATGATCACGCCCCGCTCACCGTCAACAGGGTCAATGGTTAACATGCCTGCAGCCGACTTGACCGTACAGATGAAGGTACCAATCTGATTAACTTCAATGACCTTGCGATACTCAGCGATAGGGAACTGAGTTATTTCGCCTGTTTTTTTGTCACGCCCTGCTGTCTTGAAACCATTGGCAATACCAGCACAATTGATCAGAATACGTTCTTGTCCTATCACTTCACGTGCTTTGGCAAAGCCTGCATCAACGCTTGCTTCATCAGCTACGTTAACATTGCAGAACACGCCGCCCAGTTCAGCAGCCTTTGCACTACCGACTTCTTCATTCAAATCAAACAGCGCAACCTTTACGCCTTCAGCCGCCAGAGCAGTCGCTGTGGCGAGTCCGAGTCCGGAAGCGCCGCCGGTGACGACTGCAGATACTGTTTTATCAAGTTTCATGAGGTGACCTAATTTAATGGTTTGTATTTGAGTATTAGTAACTCAATTGAGTGGATGAGTGATCAGGTGATCTTCTATCTCCTTTAAATACGCATTGACTCCATCAGTGGTGATTATAGCGGTGTGGCTGCACACACTGTGCTTTGCAATGATGACAGACTGCAAGAATCCCATACGGCATCAGGCGGGTTGTACTTTATTTACAAATACTTCCGGTAACCGCGGGCACCATAGCAGGAGTGACGAGTTCAGTTTTGGTCACAAACATACCAAACTCGACTGTCTGTCCCGGTTGAATCACGCTATTTCAACTAAGTGGGCTTACTCTTTAATCAGACTCAAGCTGACCACCAAAGCGCTCGGTGACGTTTTGCTTAGTGAACGAACAAATCTGCCAGAATCTATTAATTCGTTTTGACTCCAACCTTCGGTAGCTGATACGCCAGGTTGTAGGGCAGATGCACCTTCGCGCTTATCGTGAAGTGACCAATTGAGATGAGTTAACTTATTCTGCTCCAAGAATTGAACCCATTTATTGGTTTCTTCAACCTCAATCGGGTCATCGCTTTGCGTGTCTACTGTTCCTGTTCCCCACTCGGAGACAAATAGAGAGAAGCCAGCATCAAGTACGCGCTGGGCTCTGTCACGAAGATATTGCGTATGGTTGTCCGAGTAGAAACGTAATGTATAGGCAATATTGTCGTATCCCAAAATAGGGTCGGCGGTGGCAACATCGACTTCTTGAGAGTAAAATGGGGTCCCTCATTCACTAATACATAGTATGAATTGGACTTGAGGATACGTGTGTGACTCTCATGTTCTTCCACATAAGTGATTCTCTTCTATGACGCTTTTCAGAATGATCGTTGCAGGAATTCGGTGATGACTACAAGGATTGAGTTATCAATCGTTAGTGATCAATCAATAAAGACAAAAGCAATATAACTCACTATATGTAATTCATTCATTACGTCGTGACTTCAATACCACTCGTACTGTGTACTAGATTGTTAACCAATCTGGATTTTTTTACGTCTCTTGAGAGTCGGTTTCACTTTGCTGGTAGTTTGGGTATCCAGCACTGTTATTTTGAGTCTGGAATATGAGTTAACCAAAACCTTCAAGTACCGTTTTTCCAATTGCACTACCAGACTCCTGAAAAGCATGAGCCTCTTTGAGGTTGGTCGCGTTAATCGTGCCCATTATGCGGTTTGCTGTAGTGAATATTGTGCCAGCGTCAACAGCGTCAGATACACGATTCAGTAGCTCGCGCTGCGCTTCAATGTCGTCAGTTTGCATCATTGATCGAGTGAACATGAACTCCCAATGTAATGAAACTGATTTTTGTTTTAAAAGGCTGATATTGATTGCAGAGGCATCTGGATCATCAATTAACCCGAATTTTCCCTGTGGTGCAATCGCGCCAGCGATAAACTCGAAATGCTGATCAGTCGCTGTGAGCCCCGCTACATATTTTGGTACAACATTCAATGCTGCTAAAGCCTCGGTCATATTCTCGCGATGATTGATAACATGATGTGCGCCCATTTTCTTGCACCAGGCTATGGTGTCTGGTCGTGATGCGGTGGCAACCACGTTGAGGTTAGTGAAGTTGATAGCCAATTGGATCATCATTGAGCCGACCCCACCTGCACCACCGATAATTAGTAGGGACTCTTGTTTGCCATTGTTCTCGGCACTGTTCCGGCCGCCATTCTCGGCAATGCCGAATCGGTCAAACAGCAATTCCCACGCAGTAATTGCAGTCAACGGCAGTGCGGCAGCATCTGGGTGAGATAGCGTGGAGGGTTTGCGGCCCACTATTCTTTCGTCAACCACATGAAGTTCACTGTTAACACCAGGTCGATCTAACGCACCAGCATAAAAAACTTCATCACCAACCTTGTAGTGAACGACGTCGGCACCAACAGAGCGAACTATTCCAGATGCATCCCAACCCAGTATCTTGTGTCCACTGTCTGGTCCTGCTCGCTGCCTGACTTTTGTGTCAACGGGGTTGACTGATATTGCCTTTATTTCTACCAGCAAGTCACGGGCACCGGGTACCGGATCATCTACGATAATATCTTCGAGGCTTTTGTCGGCAGCAATAGGCCCGATTTTTGAGTATCCAACCGCTTTCATCTACTTATTTCCAATAGTTGATTCTTGACAACACTTTAAAACATTTTTTCACATCGTGCGATTTTTATCGGCCGCAGCGGTGCGCGTATCGCTTAAGCTTTAACTTCAAAAAAGGATAACGTATGGCGTGTCAAACTCGTATACCTCAAGGTTGTCGTTTGCGCCAATATAGTCCACAACTGCAAACTGGGTACTCGACACTATGGGGGTTATTACTCCGTGCCAGATATTACGCGCGTAGTTTACACCTTGCCTTCCGTCCGTTAAAAATACGTTTGGTTGCTGGGCAACGCCATTAACATCATCTGCAACGACTATAAGGAACTTATCGTGCGACATTGGTATAAATGCTTGTGAACCTAACGGATGGCGTTCAACGAAATTGAGTTGATAGGGACTGGTGTAAGGTTTCGCATCGAACAGGCTGATACCTGTCACGCCACTGCTGTCTATATCAAGGTCTGCCAGATCACTATAGCGAAGACAGTTACCGCCGTTTATAACGGTTGGTTCAGTGCCAGCAGTTTCAATAACGTTCCCGTAGGGTTGAAATTTCTCGGGTGTTAGTAATTCTGGCGCCAATGGTTTCATGCTGATTAAAAAAGGAGTTACAGTGCAGGTATGGCTGCGGCTATCTTTAAACTCACATGGTCGTTTTTGAATGCGGTTGGCCGTAAGTCAGGACCAGAACCTAATTTAATCGCATGGTATTCAATCAGCATAAACTGTCGTTCACTCATCGGTATTGATCACACAGACGTCATCATCCACGGCAAGGTCTTCGTCTTCGGCAACCAGAATTTCAACCAGTGTGCCAGCTACCTCGGCAGTGACTTCCTGTGTTACTTTTTCGGTTTCGATTTCATACAAAACATCGTCTTTAGCGAATTTCTCGCCAGGCTGCACGCACCAGCGTGTGAGTGTGGCTTCTTCCATGGTCATGCCAACCCGGTTCAGTTTTAATGTTACATTCATTGAATAAGAGGTTCCCTAGCTCTGTTCTGGTACGGGTTTACCGAGAACTTGTAACACAGCTCCTGAGATGCTGGTCTCGTTTGGCAGCATGGCTTTTTCCAATACCGGCGCATAAGGTAAGGCCATATCAGGGACGGTTACTCGTCTAATGCGCGCTTTCAGAGAGTCAAAACATTCATCAGCACACAGCGCGGCAATTTGAGATGCGGCAGAGCACATGTCGCGCGCCTCATCAACAATGACAAGGCGGCCGGTGCGGCGCACAGAAGCAAATATGGCTTCATTGTCCAATGGCACAACGGTACGAGGGTCGATCAGATCTACACCGATACCCTCCTTAGCAAGCCTTTTTACAACTTTCAGTGTGGGTCGCACCATGGCACCTATAGCCACAACAGTGACGTCATCGCCTTGATGCACGCGTGATGCTTTGCCAAGTTCAATAATATGTTCACCGTCGGGGACATCGCCAGACTCACCCCCTCGCCCGGCAGCTTGCAGAAACATAACCGGATTAGGATCGCGTATTGATGCGCGTAATAGTCCGGCAGCATCGGCAGGTGTTGCGGGCAGCGCGACTTTAATGCCACCGAGGTTCATAAACATTGGATGCATTGCGTCTGAATGTTGAGCTGCTGCAGAGCGACCGCCTCCGAATACCCCCATGTACACAATAGGCAGCGAAATCTGGCCAGCCGTCATATAGCGTAATTTACTGGCCTGATTGGCGATGCTGTCGAATCCGGTATACATAAAGTTACCGAACATCATGTGGCAGACTACTTTGTATCCGGCGGCAGCGGCACCGACTGCCATGCCGCTCATGACGGTCTCGGAAATAGGCATATTGCGAACACGATCGCCACCGTGTTTGTCCTTTAGACCACGTGTATCACCGAAAAGGCTGATCTCTACATCTTCGCCAAACAATACAACCTTGCTGTCTTTGGCCATCTCGCTATCGAGCGTTTCATTGATGGCCTGAATCATTCTTTTCTTAGCCATTACGCCATCTCGCTCTATTGTTCTGCAAACATGTACATCATGTCCTGATCTGCCGGGTCCGGATGGGGTGAATTCTCAGCAAAGCTGACGGCCTCTTCAACCTCAGCAGCAATGTCTGCTTTGATTTTATCTAGTACGTTTTGGTCCGCCTGACCAGATTCAAGCAAGCGTTTTGCAAATGCATCAATTGGATCACGCGCTTTCCACTTTTCCACTTCTTCCTCAGTTCGATAGGTACTGCCAAGGAACGTAGCTTCGGCTTCAACATGGCCACG
>CAYTJF010000036.1:0-20100 GCA_964437945.1 uncultured Granulosicoccaceae bacterium | reverse complement strand
CCTCAGTTCGATAGGTACTGCCAAGGAACGTAGCTTCGGCTTCAACATGGCCACGTGCATCGACCCGCCATGTCCTTTACACATACCTGTTTTGCGTCCATAAATCTCAGCCATCAACAAGCTGCTGTCACCGCCTTTTGCCAGAAAGTGTCCGTGTCCACGATGGGTTGAAGCTATCCAGTCATCGTCGCTCAGGTGGGAGCAAAAACCAACTCCGACCGCTTCCTGTCCAATATAAAGATGCACTGCGCCTGGTATCTTGCCGGCTTTCGCATCGGCTCCAATCTGTTCCTCAATAAGTCGAATCCGAAGCATATCGCTGTACATTCCATGCATCAGCTCGTCGGACAAGTTTGTGTTTTGCGCAGATGTCATAGAGTCCTCAATTTGATAGATGGGCTGTGACGCATAAGGTTGGTTTTATTCAATAGAGCTAGTTCGGCTCGAGCGGATGCGATTTCTGGATGTTTTCTATTATTCTTAAAGTATCAAATAAAGTTCCAGACGTCTAGACCTATCATTCTGCGCGCCGCTCTATTGCTTGTTACACCACACTAGAGTTTACGAGCCAGGTGCAAGCCGTCGCCAATAGGAATCAGTGTTGAATCCACCCTCTCATCTTCAAATAGGGTTTTGTTCAGTTCGCGTATAGCCGCTGTATCCTCATCGTTTTTGTTCAGGTCTGCTACCGAGCCTCCCCACAAGGTGTTATCCACACCGACCACACCTCCGGGGTAAAGCAACTCTAAGCATTTTTCGTAGTAGGTCACATAATTAGATTTGTCTGCATCAATGAATGCAAAACCGTAAGAGCCGGACTCGCCGTTTGCTATCATCGTATCCAGAGTGTTTAACGCGGGTGCGATTTTAAGATCGATTTTCTCGGCGACACCAGCCTCTTTCCAATAACGCTGGGCTATTGATGTCCATTCAGTACTGACATCACATGCAACCAGTTGCCCATCTGTCGGTAGTGCACGAGCAATAGTGAGTGCGCTGTATCCGGTAAACGTACCAATCTCCAGCGCCTTGTTCACTCCCATCAATCGTATTAAAAATGACATGAACTGCGCTTGCTCAGGAGATATCTGCATATTGAAACCGACGCTTTGCTTGGTTTCGTCTCGAAGACGTTCCCACAGTGGGTCGTCGGGTGCAGATACTGACAATATGTAGCTCTGCAGTGTTTCAGATAAACCTATTGATCCAGTTGACATGGGGTGATCTCTTAAACGGATGTTCGTTATACAGGTGCTACAATGCGCTATGTAATGGAATAAAGTCCAGATTTTTTATCGATCTTTATAAACACTGCATATCCAGTGTGGGAACAGGCCTACATACGCATGACTGACCGGGATCAACAAAACCGCCTTCGCACTTTACTGGAAAGCGAAAAGTCCAATCCAGGATTTGCTTTATGCCAGCCTTTTTACACCGATCCCGAAATTTTCAAATCCGATATAAGCAGCGTGTTCAAGCAGCAATGGTTGTTGGTCGATCATGTCTCACGAATTCCAAACAAGGGTCAGTATTTTTTATTTGAAATTGCTGGTGAATCGATCATTGTTATTCGAGAAAACGAATCGACAGTGAATGCGTTTTACAATGTTTGCAGGCACCGAGGGTCGCGTATCTGTCTGGAGTCTGAGGGTAAAAAGAATCGCCTGACTTGTCCGTATCACGCATGGTCTTACATGCTCAATGGCGATCTTAAAACTGCGCGTAGTATGCCAAGTGATTTCGACCCGACACACTACCCGTTGAACCAATGTCATATCCGAGTGTTTCATGGTTTGATTTTTCTGAACTTAAGCGCAGCTGAGCCCCCGAACTTTGATGAACTCTACAGTGAATTCACTCCGCTACTTAGCCTACAAGGCATCAAGCATTGCAAAGTAGCCAAACGTATGGTCTATCCGAACACCGCCAACTGGAAACTCGTCGTTGAAAATTTTGTTGAGTGCTACCATTGCGGCCCCGCCCATGCCGAGTACAGCCACGTTCATGGCAAAGACAAATTACTCGCTTTTGGTGCGGGAGCTGGTTCGGGGCCACCAGGCGCAGTAGCCAGATTCCAGTCAACCTTAGACAACTGGTTAGCTAAAGCTGAGTCACTGGGACATTTAACCGGTATGTCGGAAGGGTCGAGTCGGTTTGCGTTGCAACAAGCCGGACGATTTCCGCTCAACGACAAGGGCTGGTTGTCTGAAACACTTGATGGTAAAGCCGCTTGCAAAAAACTGTTAGGGCAATTTACAGATTACGATGGTGGTCAGACAGCTATTTCATTTAACCCGGTGAGTTTTATGCTTGCCAGTAACGACTATGCCGTTCTGTTTCGCTTTACACCTATCGACACGCTTAACACCGACATTGAAATGATTTGGCTGGTTGATGAATCAGCCGTTGAAGGGACAGACTACCATGTCGATCATTTAATAAAGCTATGGGACATCACAACACGGCAGGACAAAAGCATTACTGAAAACAATCAAGCCGGCATATTATCTGAACGCTATCGACCTGGTCCTTACTCGACGCAGGAACCGCGCAATATCAAGATTAAACGCTGGTATCTCGAACAGCTCGACACCTTGTTCGGTTAGATCTGCCCCACTCTGACGCTACACTGTGAGCTGGGTACCAATGAGCTTATGTCACAGGATTGACCATATGTCTGATGAAATTCTTGAAAAAGTCAAAGCCCAGTTTGAAGCTGGTAACTATGCAGATGCAATTTATGAATGGGGTGCCCAAACCTCAAATAGTCATGCGTTCAAACGATCAGCTTATGCCGACTACCACTTTCTTGAGTCTGATGTCATTGTCACCACCTACCCTAAAAGCGGCACTACATGGATGAAGCAAATCGCAGTGCAAATCGGCTATCTGGGCGAGGGAGAATACGATCATATTGATGACGTTGTGCCCTGGCCGGACAAACTGGTTCCACAAGAAGGACCAGAACTTAACGACATCAGCGGTCTTAGCGATTCACCTACTGGAATACATGTAATCAAAAGCCATTTGGAGTCGGACTATGTTCCCTACGACACAGGCGTGAAGTGCATTTGCGTGATAAGAGATCCTAAAGATACGTTGGTTTCGGTGATTCATTTTGAAAACGGCTTCAATAAACTGTTGTTTGATCACACGGTGCCAGTGAATGAATGGGTTGCGGCATTTCAAACAGAGCGTTTCACTTATCAGCCCTGGTCGATGCTCACCGATAGCTGGTGGAAATTAAGAGACCGAGACAATGTTCTGGTCATGTTTTACGAAGAGATGAAAAAAGATCCTGACGCTGCAGTAAAGCAAGTCACACAGTTTCTGGAGGTTGAATTGTCGCAAGATCAGTTCAACAAGGTAATAAAGAAAAGCAGTTTTAACTACATGAAGGCCAATGACAGTAAATTCGCGCCGCCCGCCTGGGATGCAGGGCGCGTACCTATGGTAAGAAGCGGCCAAAGTGGCAATTCAAAGGAGCTTCTGTCGGCCGATGCGCAGCGGCAAATCGATGATTTTTGCATACAACAGCTTTGTGAACTGGGGTCTGATTTTCCGTATCAGGAACGTTACGCTATTAAGTAAAGCACCTATGTTACACGGTTAATAGTTTTATACTCCGGTACATCCCAGAGTTTCCCGTTTATGATTTTTTCCATCACATCGACTGCGCTCATAACATCAGTTTCGTCGATGTAAAGTGGCGTGAAGCCAAATCGCATGACATTGGGAGCACGAAAATCACCGATTACGTCATGTGCAATCAATGCCTGCATAGTTGCATAGCCATGTTCGAACGAAAACGACACCTGACTACCTCGTTCAGCGCTGTTTCGAGGACTGATCAGTGTTAAATCGGGGCAGCGTGATTCAACCTCCTTTATAAATAATTCTGATAACACAACTGAGGCTCTGCGAACATCAGAGACTTTCACATCGCTCCAAAGATTTAACGCAGTCTCCAACGCCGTTAACTGAATGACAGGTGGCGTACCGACCCGCATTCGTTCAATGTTAGTGGCTGGTGTATAGGTTTGTTCAAAAGCAAACGGTGTGCTGTGACCGAGCCAACCGGAAAGTGCCGGGTTTATGGTTTCAATAAGGTCGGGTCGGACGTATATAAATGCAGGCGCCCCTGGTCCACCATTAAGGTATTTGTAGGTGCATCCAACGGCAAATTCACAATGGCATGTCGCTAGATCTATATCTACCGCGCCCGCACTATGGGCAAGATCCCACACCATAACAGCGCCAGCTTCGTGCGTTAACCGGGTGATGTTTTTCAATGCGTGCCGGCGACCTGTCCGGTAGTCGATTTCGGTTAACATCACAACTGCAATGGTTTCATCAATTGAACGTGCTATTGCCTCCGGGTCAACTACCTTCAGCTCATAACCCTGTTGCTTCAGGCTAACCAAACCTTCGGCCATGTAAAGGTCTGTTGGGAAATTTCCGCTATCAGACAATATAATTTTTCGGTCCGGGCGCATATCAAGCCCAGCAGCCAGTGCTTGAAAAATCTTTATGGACAAGGTATCCCCCATTACTACCGAGCCATTGGGTGCTCCGATTAATTTTGCTACTTTGTTGCCCACGCGAACTGGTTGTTCCATCCACTTGCAAGTGTTCCAGCCCTTGATGAGTTGATTACCCCACTCGGATTTGACTGTGTTCTTTATTGCCTCGTCTACGCCTTTAGGTAACGGACCGAGAGAGTTTCCATCGAGATAGATCAACCCGTCTGGAACATCGAACAGCTCTTTTCTATATACCTTCATTTATTAATTTCTCCCGTAGACTCCATAGTTCTGAAAAGCACCAGACACGCAATTTAATTTGAAAGTAACTCACACCGCCGGTACCGTCAGTGCTACGTTTAAACCCAATGATGCGTTCAACTGGCGGGTGCTGCCGCTTGTCATTGTAGAGTTTGAGCAAAGATTTTCTCATTCAAATTCTCTCAGAGTATTACACTGATTTGCCAGTAATAGATGTAGCGACCGATCATTAAACTGGCGACTCTAGCGCGTTCAGGGTTTGTTTGACTCACTGGTGTGCGACAATCAGGGCACTGAGTTTCCCACCCGGTAAAGGAGCTATTGAATGTCAACGAAGGTGGATGTGCATACGCTCTACAACGAGCACCCGATAAATTTCGGAGAAATACTGGCAAAGGCGGAAGCAGCTGGCGCCAACATTGAGCAGCTGCGGGCTGAGGATCTATGGGCGTTTGACCAGGATCATTACGGCGGATTACAGGCTGTAGACGCTCTGGCGCAGGCACTGGAGCTAGACCCCAAAACAAGCTTACTCGATCTGTGTTCTGGCATGGGTGGGCCTGCGCGATATATCGCTACCCAATACGGTTGCCAGATTCAGGGAGTCGATTTAAATCAGTCGAGGGTTGACGGTGCGACTGAATTGTCCTGGCTGACTGGGCTATTGGAGCAGATTACGTTTGTTCAAGGCGATTGCTGTGAGCTGCCTCTGGCAAATGCGAGCTTTGACTGTGCGATGAGCCAGGAGGCTTTTCTGCATATTGAAAACCGCGAACGTTTATTATCAGAATGCAAACGGGTTCTGGTAGATACCGGCAAGCTCGGTTTTACTGACTGGATTGGTAGCGACAGTCTGACAGTTGTTCATAGGGAGAAATTTGCCAGTGCGTTTGCAGCACATCGGATTTGTTCTGTTGATGAGTATCGCTCGCTTTTGGGTGGTGCCGGATTTGAAGTGGAACAGGTTATCGATTTGTCTGTTGAGTGGCGAGATATTCTTCGTGCACGGTTGGAGATGTTTCAGTCTCTGGAACAGGAAACGGTGGCTCGGTTTGGACAGCAGCGGCATGATACCTATATTGAGAATTATGTTTTTTTTGTTGATCGTATTGAAGCTGGGGATTTGGGCGGTGCGCGGGTTATTGCTCGGGCGGTTTAGCGATTGAAGCACCCTGCCCGGTTGCATTACGTCTGCGTATCACGCGTTCTATATAACTGCAGGATCTAAAATAGAGTACAGCTATGAGTTTCAACAAACGCCAAATCTATGATTCCGAACACAACCTGCTACGCGAGGAAATAAGTCGTTTTCTCGATTCAGAAGTGGTGCCACAATTAGACCGCTGGGAAGAACAGGGACACGCAGACCGACAGATCTGGAATCAGCTCGGCGAGTTGGGTGCCATGTGTCCGATGATTCCTGAAAGCTACGGTGGTCCTGGTAGTGATATGCGCGCCAGTGCGGTCATCTACGAGGAATTGGGACGCTGCGGGGTTGCAGGCGTTGGCGGTGTCTATGTGCACGACATTGTTGCCTATTACCTGTTGAACAACGGCTCCGAAGAACTGAAACAGCATTGGTTGCCAAAGGCGGTGACCGGCGAGACACTGTTTGCCGTGGCGATGACGGAACCCGCCGCTGGTTCTGATTTACGCGGTATTCGCACCAAAGCCGAAAGAGACGGCGATGAGTTCGTTATCAATGGTTCAAAGATTTTTATCACTAATGGCATTACAGCGGATGCCATCGCAGTAGCTTGCCGCACCGACCCTGCCGCCGAACGTGGGGGTATCAGCCTTATTTTGATTGAATCAAAAAGCGATGGTTTCAAGCGAGGTCGTCACCTTAAGAAGCTTGGACAAAAGTCTCAGGACGCAGCCGAACTCTTTTTTGAAGACGTCCGCGTACCTGTAGGCAACATCATTGGTAAAGAGAATCGCGGACTCAATTTGTTAATGGCTGAACTGCCATTTGAACGACTGCTTATTGGCTTGGCGGCATTGGGCGCGGCAAAAGGTGCCTACGCTGAAACACTCGCTTACGTACAGGAACGCGAGGCATTTGGGGAATCTGTTGCAAGCTTTCAAAACACCCGTTTCACATTGGCCGACTTGCGCACGCAAATTGAAGTCGGAGAGGCATTTGTTGATCGTTGCGTCGAAGCCCATGCGCAACGCGAATTAACCACCGAACAGGCCTCCATGTGCAAACTATGGCTTAGCGAGATGCAAGATAAAGTGGTAGACGCTTGTCTGCAATTGCACGGAGGCTATGGCTATATGTGGGAGTACCCGATTGCCAAACGTTATGCAGATTCACGCGTACAGCGTATTTACGGTGGCACATCAGAAATTATGAAAGAACTGATCAGTCGCTCGCCGGCGCTCGATAGCTAATGTAAGTTACTAATTCAGAAGGGATTGCTCAAAAGGAAAATGGGCGACCAGTTCGCAACCGCTTTCGGTGATCCGCACCATTTCCTCAAGCTTTACACCTTCCGTAGCTCCACGCTCGCCGATATAGCTTTCTACTGAAACGGTCATGCCAGGTTGAAACTCACCATCATAGCCAGTCTCCTCGAACCATTTTAAAGGCGCCACTTGCGGATACTCGTTGCACATCCCGATACCGTGAACGATGACACCGACCTCGAACGCTTCGTACCGATCAGGGATTCGCCAGGACTTCTCGGCCAGTTCGCGAAAACCAAGGCCCGGTTTTAGCAGTGCCATATTGTGGTGAACCTGTTCGTGGGAAAGCTTGTATACGGTCTTTTGCTCTTCGGTCGGGGCAACGTCGTTGCACAACCAGGTCCGAGAAATATCGGTGCTGTACCCGTAGGGTCCGATCATATCTGTATCAAACGCCACGAGTTCGCCAACCTGGACCGGTTTTTCACTGGCTTCACTGTACCAGGGGTTGGTGCGCTCTCCAGAAACCAGCAAGCGTGTTTCGACATAATCACCACCCAGAGACGCATTAATTGCACCGAAGGTTGCCCATAGTTCATTCTCGGTTATCCCGGGACGTGTAATTTCCTTTAACCGTGCGAGTCCTGTTTCGCATACAAACGCCGACCGAGCTTGCGCCTTTTGCTCTTCGCTGGTCTTGATGCAGCGGGCGTGCTCGATCACGTCCTGCCCGAAAGAAACCGACACCTGCCGACGTTCCAGCGCGTCGCGGGCATCGCCGTCCAGCCGGTCTATCGCTATGCTTTGATTTGCAAACCGTTCGTTGATGACGTCGGCAACTTCGTCAGCCCATTTTTCCAGAAGCTGCTGACGTTTACTTCCAGCACTATGGTAAAACCAGAGGACAGCCGGTCGGGTTTCTCCGATAGTTTCAATACCCTCTGACAGGTGTTCGCAATTCACGTAATCAAAGATGGTCGCCTTGCCTTCACTGGGCACAAGGCAATACCGCGCCGAATTGTGCATTGTCCAAATCTGCATGTTCCGGCAATCGGCCGCATAGCGCACATTCACCGGATCATAGAGCAACATCCCACCCAGATCCCGTTTTTTGAGTTCGGATTGAAGTCGATCAAACCGCTGTTGACGCATCAACGCTTGATCCACTTTTGGCATAGTGGCCAAAGTCTGTTTGGCGGCTTCGATCTGCACCAAATCTACACTGGCTGTATCATCGCTTGTCATCATCTTCGACCTTTAATTCCTGGCCACATCCATCACCAATTCACTCAGCGTTGGATGCGGATGAATCGTTAGTGCTACGTCTTCAATACTTGCACCCATTTCGATCGCAATACAGATCTCTGCGATCAGTTCGGAAGCGTGAGGTGCAACTATGGTAGCACCGATCAGGGTGCTGTCATCAGCGTCACTCACTAACTCAACATAGCCCTCAGCCTGATTCATCGTTGTTGCCCGGCCAGAAGCGCGAAGCGGTAGCTTTTGGCTTTTGGCATTGACGCCGCTGGCCTTTGCGTCTTCGACACTGTGGCCAGCCAGTGCAATTTCCGGATCGGTGAATATAATCAGCGGAATTGCCTGCGGTTCAAAAGCGGTAGTGTCTCCACACAGCGCGTCGACGGCAACGATCGCCTCGCTACTTGCCTTGTGCGCCAGTGCAGGCCCTGGTGTGATATCACCGATTGCCGCGATATGGTTGGTTATGCGGCAGTCTGCGTTTACCTCGATCAGGTCTTCGTCAGTTGTTTTAATTCCGGCAGAGTCGAGTTCAAGATGTTTGGTGTTTGGCGTTCTGCCAACGGCTAACAATACATAGTCAGCGTTAATCTGGCTCTCGGTGTTATTGTTACTGATGATTTTCAGGGAATTATTTGAGTAACTACTGGCTCGGCACTCTGTGTGGAAGCTCACGCCAAGTTGTTCCATGCTGCGTTTTAATATTGTATCGGGGCCTGGTTGCATTGCCGGTAAAATGCGCGGCTCAGCTTCGACAACGGTGACCTTACTACCGAGTTTAGCCAGAGCACAACCAAGTTCCAATCCGATATAGCCAGCGCCAATAATCGCTATCGATTCAGGTGTTTCATCAAGACATAGCGTTGCATTGGCATCCAGCACCTTGTCGCTGAAGTCGAAGCCAGGTATTTCAACAGGACTTGAACCTGTTGCTATCACACAGTCACGAAACTGCAGAAACTTTGCCTGGCCATCATCAGTTGCGACCACCAGTGTTTTTTTGTCGGTGAACATGGCATTGCCCGCGATCACCTTGACGCCAGCGGTTTTCAGTTTTTGACGGACGCCACTGCTAAGTTTGTCTATAACGTCAGTTTTATAGCGTTGAAAATCTGTCATGCTGAAGCTGGCGTTTGTTACGGTAACGCCCATCGTTGCGCTGTGCTGGCTGCGATGGAAAATGCCAGCGGCTTCAATCAGGGATTTACTGGGTATACAGCCTGCGTGTAAACAGACTCCTCCAATTGACTGTTCACCACCTCGATCAATCAGTGTAACGTCGCGCCCACGCTTTGCCGCATGCAAGGCTGCAGTGTATCCACCGGGTCCGGCACCGATAACAACCATGTCTGCTGCTTCAGGCGCGTTGCCGACTACCATTGAAATGCCCTTTTAACCATTGCTGTTCAACATAGCGTGTTTCATAGCTTGTTTCGCTACATGATTCACTCAACAGGACCTACAAATGGCCGAGCATACGGACTGGGTTGCTCAGTAGCCGGCATATAGTTGAGACAAAGCCCCCGAGGTGTTCACCGTCGTTAAGCCTGTGGTCTGTGGACACTGCCAAAGGCAAAATCTGTCTGACTGCTGGTTCACCATTGTGTGGTACCACCTTTTCATGGATACGTCCGAATCCGGCTATGGCAACTTCAGGGGGCCGGATAATTGGTGTGCCGATAGTGCCACCATAGCTGCCAAAGTTTGAGATAGTAAAGGTGCTGCCTTTTATCTGATCAACGGTGACGCGTCTTTCACGTGCAAGATCGGCAAGCGATGTTATTTCGTTACCTATCTCAATAATTGATTTTTGTTCCGCATGATGTACTACAGTGACAATCAGCCCTTCGGGTGTTGCAGTGGCGATACCAATATTACAGTGGCCATGATAGTTGATTGTTTCATCTGCCATGTTAATTGATGCGTTAAATCGTGGATGTTCGTGTAACGCAATAACGCATGCTTTGGCAAAAAACGGCAAAAAGCTTACACGTTGTCCTTGTGGTTCGAACTCGGTGTTAAGTTCGTGTCGTGCCTCCATCAACGCTGTTGCATCAACTTCTTCAAAAGTAAACACATGTGGTATGTCTCGCCATGCGCTTTGCATGTTGGTGGCAATTTGTTTACGCAAGCCTGAAAGAGGCTCTGTGCGTGATTCCAGAGCTACCGTTGATCTTGGGTGCATGGCTATTCGTGCGTTACCGGGTTGAGATATCCCCGTTGATTGTGACGCAACATTCGCTGCGGCAGCAGTTCTGTGGTTACCATTACTGCCACCTGATGATAAAAATTTCTCGACATCTTTTTGTGTAATTTGGCCTCGTGTTCCGGTACCACTGACAAGTGCCAGATCAATCTGGTTGTTGCGCGCGAATTTTCGAGTTGCCGGACTTGCCTGTATACGTTTTCCCATCGAGCTCGATTGAGTCGCATGTGATTGCGCGAGTGGCGACGTCGCTTGTAGTGTGGAATTCGGCAATGCAGAATCTGGTGTTTGGGTCTTTTGTGGCGTAGTCACAGAAGCAGCGTTGGTAGAGGTAGCAACCGCTGATGCATCGGTCTCAAAAGTGGCCAGTACTGTTCCCACTGGCAGAGTAGCACCGACTTTGCCACCGTGACTGGCTAAAGTGCCGGTTACCGGCGCTGGAATTTCTACCATGGCTTTGTCGGTTTCGATCTCAACAATAATCTGGTCAACGGTAACTGCGTCACCAGGTGATACAAACCATTGCACAATGGTGCCAGCCTCAAGGCCCTCGCCAACATCCGGTAACAGAAATTCCTGTATAGCCATGTGATTCTTCTTTTTGATCTATCGCAGTGAGTCGGTTAGTCAATCAGTGCTTGACGCACAGCACGGGCAACCTGATTCGCGTCTGGCACATAGAATTCCTCGACACCCGGAGTTGGATAAGGTGCGTCGGGTGCGGTTACTCGCAGTAGTGGTGATTGTAGTGAATAAAAAGCATGCTCTTGTACAAACGCGATGACCTCGGCACCAAAACCCGATACTGCTGCTGACTCATGTACAACAACGCAACGTCCTGTCTTTTCTACTGCTTCAATCAAGCCTGCTTCATCCAGTGGCACTATTGTTCTTAAGTCGACGACATGTGGATCGATACCTTCTGATACGAGTTGTTCCACAGCTTCTTCAACCACTGGGACACTGGCGCTCCAGGTGACGATGGTGATATCAGAACCCTCACGTATGGTACGTAGTTGTCCAAGAGGTATTATGTATTCTTCGTCCGGTACTTCATCTGAAATCAAACGATAACCTCTAATAGGCTCCAGAAATAACACAGGGTCTGGGTCGCGAACGGCACTAGTGAGCAGACCTTTGGCATCTGCTGCAGTCGATGGCATCGCTATCTTTAACCCGGTCGTTTGCGCGTACATCGGTTCCATTGAATCGCTGTGCAGCTCGGGTGTCTTTACGTTGCCGCCAAACGGTGCCCGGATGGTAATCGGGGCTGAGTGCGAACCGCGTGTGCGAAAACGAGTGCGGCCAATCTGCTGACAAATCTGGTGAAATGCGTTTTGAGAAAAGGCAAGAAATTGCATTTCTATTACCGGAATAAGCCCTGAAAGTGCCAAGCCTAACGCTGAGCCTGCGATAGCACTTTCAGCCAATGGTGTATCGAACACACGTTGAGAGCCGAACCGTTGTTGCAATCCGTCGGTGGCCCGGAACACGCCTCCAAGGTGACCAACGTCTTCACCCATCACGATTATGCGCTCATCTCGCAACATCTCCGCGTGGAGGGTTTCGCGTATAGCTTCAACCATGGTTAAGTGCGTACTGCCTTTGTTTTCAAAAGAGTGATCTGTCATTATCGGCTCTACCATAACTAATCCTCCTGCAGGTGAGCGCGACGCTGACGCTGCAGTGATACCGTTGGTTCTTCAAATACGTGCTCGTACAAACTTTCCGGCCCGGCCGGCGGTACAGATGCTGCCTCGTCAAAGCCGGCTTGTATTTCGGTGGCAATCTCGTTGTCCCACTGAGCTGCCTTGTCGTCACTCCACAGCCCTTTGCCTGCAAGGTATTTTTGCACCCGTTCGATCGGGTCGCGTTTTGCCCAGTCTTTCTCAACGCCTTCGTTGACATACCGAGTTGGATCGTCTGCTGTTGTGTGAGCCCACATACGATAGGTGTGGCATTCGATCAGTGTAGGACCGTCGCCCTTACGTGCACGAGTTATCGCTTCATTAACTGCCTGATAAACAGCAAAAAGGTCATTGCCATCGACAGAGACACCGGGAAAACCATAACCGGCAGCCCGGGAAGCTAAGTCGATGGATGCGCTTTGAATTTCACGTGGTGTGGAGATAGCCCACTGATTATTTTGCAACAGGAAGATAACTGGCGCTTTGGTGACTCCGGCAAGATTGCAGCTTTCGTGGAAGTCGCCTTCAGAGGATGAACCGTCGCCGAAATAAGCCAGCGCTACTCCATTTTGTTGTTGCAGCTTCATACCCCAGGCAAGACCAACGGCATGCGGAATTTGCGCGGCCAGCGAAATTTGAAACTGCATAACGTTGACCCCGGCTGGCACAATGCCTCCGTCCGGGTGGCCTTGACGGTAAAGAATAATATTTTTCAGTGGCAGTCCCTGTCGCAGCGCGGCCGGCATTTCTCGATACTGTGGAGCAATCCAGTCGGTGCCAGGGTTTAGCGCCATCGCTGAACCTACAATAGACGCCTCCTGCCCGTGCATAGGAGCAAAGGTGCCCATTTTCCCTTGTCGCTGCAGACTGAAGCACTTGGTATCAAAGGCGCGACCAATTATCATTAGCCTTAGTGCTTCCAGCGTTTGTTCATCGCCTAGCGGGGCATTGATGCCAGTGGCAAGAGCGCCATTGCTGTTGAGTATTTTGTGGGTGTCCACGGGTTTTTTGTGTGGCGTGAACTGTGGTGGGCAAATTTCACTCATTCATGCGGACCTTACAGGTGTTATCAGTGGTATAGGATACCTATAAGGTTGGCCGATTGCACCAGATCATGCTTGCCATGGGCCTGGCCACTCTCCTTCCAACTTTATATAGGTGCTTGATATGAGGAAACGTTCCGCAACCGGAATTAGTTCGCATATTCAAATTTAGGTGGCATTCCTATATCAGTATTCTAAAAGCTCTCCAAGCAGTAATTCCTGTAACTTAAGACGGCCAATCTCCCCTCCGCTAATCCGATACAGCCAACAACAGGACTGAATCAGTCTTGTTGTATGCAGCATACGGAACATGTCTGCGATGTTATTGACGTGCCGGAGATATTTGCCAATGAACAAGCCATCAGTTTTCCTGAGCTCATTTACCGTTGCATTATTGCTAAGTGGGTGTGGGGATGGAGCAACTAACGAATCTAACGGAGCAATCCCGGGCGTGGCAGCAGCCAGCCCCGGCATAATTCAAACAAGTAATCCGTTAACGCAACGATTAACTGATGATGAATTTAATACTCTGGATGACATCGAACAATACAGAGTTGCGAACAAATTGTATTCGACTGTATACAAGGGTATTAGTGTCGATGAATTTTTTGAACTCGATTCAGGATTAGAATCCCCGCAGACAATTAACGCAGGTCGTTACATCAGTAGCGCAATCAATCGATTTCAAACTGAAATCTCAGCCGAAGAACAACAAAGGTTGGATTTGGCTATTCTGGGAAGCGACTTTGTGGAGACCAGTGCCGGACAGTATCTGGAAGGTAAATTCTCGTTCTCTCGCGATAAACCACGCGAAATTCCGCTGGCGCGTATACATGTCTATCCGATCAGTCGAACCGTGTTCGTGCAATGGATGGCATGGCACCTGTCCAATTCAATACTATTTTCACCAGCATCAGAACTTGACAGTGCTGATATGAACGATGTGCAAAACGTTTACAGGCGTCTGGTCAATGGCATCGGTGCGTCTGATAGCATTTCAAGCATCGTTAAAACCCACATGCAGTCAGAAGAAAACTGGCGTCGATTTCGTTCTCCAGAAGACAATACTCGCGAAATGATGGAAGTATTTCTGGGTTTTGAAGACAAAGATGACGATGTTCCTGCTGCATCAGCGGCGTGCCAGGACTGGTATTTAACCAGCGAGAATCAAGGTTATAAACTGTCCTATACGGATTTTCCAAACTCAACCCCGCAACGTGTACTGGACACCGACATCATCAGCTGTGACGATTTCTATCAGTTAGTTGCGCAACACCCTAATTTACTACCCAACCTGACTCGAATACTGGTCGGGTATTTTTACGCCAATAACGAGCCGGCTACTCAAGCGCTTATCGTTGATGCCATTGTTGCCGAACAGCCGCAGACTTTCGAAGCCCTGTTTGGCATGATCATTTTCTCTTCTGAATATCTACTGCGCACTGAACGACTACGATCATATGAAGAAACGTTTTTGTCTGCCGCTGAACGATTGCGCTGGAGCACTCGTACCGACACATTTAAAAGCTTAGCATCTAGCAGAGGTGGTTTAAATCGATCAAATATGGCCGAGATGGGTTGGCCCGCCATGTCGGCAAAATTGGGTCGAGCTGCAGGCATTGCAACCGATTCACTCAGCTTTGCCAACTTTCATAAGGGCCTGCGTGAAGACTTACTCTTAGACTCCTATCGATGGTCTGGTCCATTGGGAGTAAGAGATCAAGATTCGATTGATGAGACAGATGAGATAATGTCGCAGACCGAATTTGAACGCCGAACACGATTGAACAGCCAGTTAAAACGCCTGTCGATAGACGAGCTGATTGATTATCTTTTTATATCAGTTGCAAAGAGGCGCGCCACAGAATACGAAAAACAAGCCCTAACGCTGTTGTTTGATGACAATAACTATTTAAGACATGAAGAAGAACGTTCGTATATCCGTAACGGCAAAATGCCAGAGCTAACACGGACTACCTTCGATTACCTGTCTCGATTATCTGAACTGTATTACCTGAAAGCCAGCTCTGGAGTTGCACAATGAATAGACGACACTTTTTAAAACAAAGCAGCGCGTTCGCTATGACAGCGGCAGCCCCCTCTTTTCTGCAATTGCCAGGACTGTTAGGCAATGCACATGCTGCAACCTTGGATAATGCTGATTTCGTATTGCCGCAGCGGCTACCTCAGGTGATTAATTTGTTTTTGTATGGCGGGGCATCAGAACTGGCTGGCAACCTGACTAATATCCATCGAATAGATGCAAGCTCTCAGAACCGCTACCCTGGTTTTCTATTGCAATCAACAGATGCCGAGGATGGGCAGATAACGCCAAACGCTTTTTGGCGAGAGGCCGGTGGAGATGCCATGGAAGATATGCTGCGCAGTGGCGACATGAGCGTATATCGAACTATAAATCGACTCAAGGACAACACTCGAGCTCACCGACAAAGTATATTTTCAAGCCAAAAAGGATCGCTGAATGTCGATGGATCCCCAGGTATGGGATCAACAATAGCGGCGTTTATGCATGCCAACCGAGCGACATTGGATGGGTCTGCGCAGTTGCGTGGTAAAACACTGGATGAGCTTATATTGCCGTTTGTGTCTCTGGAAGGTTCATCGGTGGCATTTTCGAACGAAGGCGATTTGGCGCTTCCACTCAGACTACGTGGTTTGAGTTTGGATGAAAACTTTGACAACCCATACACCCGTTCTGATGACTATCACGCTGCTGAACTCAATGCCATTGTGAATGCAATTGAAAATAACGTTCTGCAAACACGATACGCTAAAGTTCGCGGTGGCTTTGCATTGCGTCACCAAATGGAGGCGCTGATTGGCAATCTGCAAACCGCTATCGACAATCCGCTTCCGACCTTACCTGTAAACCCGGATGATGGCTCTTTGGATATTGATGCAGACCCTGATACGGGTTACTTGCAATACCCACAGGACAATCGCTTTAGCTCACGTATAAAAGCGGCAGTATCGCTTGCAATTGAAAACCAGGATACCCAGTTCATCTCATTGGGTGATGGGATTGGAAGCTGGGATGATCACGATTCATCCATTGTGGAATACGCACCTCGCATGCAACAGTTGATGGGAGCGCTTCGCGCTGCTGCAAAACATATTCGATATTCAGATACCGTGCACGGTGGCAATAGAGACACGGGAAACATTATTATCAATGTGCATGGTGATTTCGGACGTAATGTCAATCTCAATAACTCCATGGGATGGGATCACGGAAACAATCAAAGTTTTTATACCATTGGTGGTCAGGCCATACGTGGTCGTGCAGCTTTAGGAAAAATCGTCGGTAAAACAGAAGTTTTTGGTTCAGCAAACGAAAATCGACTATTTACCCGTCCCACCGATGACAGCTATCAAGCGGAGCCCATGTCTATTGCTGCGAGTACCTATCGCTACTTTGGTGTACGCAATCCAAGGGTCTTAACCATGGATTCTGAATATAATCCCAATGGCGATAACGCGATTGATGAATTTGTTGATGGTGAAGTTTTGATATAAGTAAACGACCCTTGAATCTTCCCAAGCATCAGTTACAAACACTTGGTGCTCCATAAGTCCTGGTACCGCTACTAAAAGTTTGAAGATTCAGTAAGACGGATCTAAACTGGGTTCCGGTGCGGTACCCTTTCCGTTTGTGTGGTCCAGCCGTCTATTGGTGTTCGGTAATCGGGTAAGCTATTCAATTAGATTATAGTACTGATCTACTAGAGAGGCTTACTTCGTAAATACTCTCGAGCTGCTGACTTTGCGATTGAACAATTCGGCTTTGGAATTGTCGAAAATCAATACTCGAGCAGTACTTGGCCACATATTCAGGGTGGAGTACAATTCTTGGGATGTCAAACATGAACATCGGTCCGAAAAACATGGGCTTAACTCAACCAAAATTTGTAAGATCCAGTGCACTTTGGTGCATTATTTTTCTAAGCATTTTCATCGGCTCCTGCACAAACAGCAAGCTCGTTCTGCGCCCGTTGTATAACTCATTAGATAATCGGTTTGAAAAACGATTTCTGGCATACACAGAATTTGACAAAAAGCAGACTTCTACCATTCGAAAACTGGTAGATCACTTCCATGTTTGGCACCGCCAGACTCAACTGCCGCTTTACGCTCTGTTCTTGGAAGAGGTTGTCTCCAAAATGCAAGCTTCAGAGGTTACAGAAACCGATGTGAAACGATGGAGCAGCCTGATAAAAGACTACAGATCAAACCTGGGTAGTTGCAGCCCGTTTTACGGTTCAGCCGCAGTACTTGCTACCCTCGATCAACAGCAGATTGATAGCATTCTCACTCACCGTAAAGAGCAGATCAAAAGATGGGAAGATGACGATGATGACAGCACTGAAGCGGATCCTGATGGAGTACTAGCAAAGTCAGTAGATAAGCGAGTTAAACAAATTTCCCGCTACCTGAGCCTGATCGGTCTTAATCTTAATTCGGAGCAAAAAGCCGACTTGGGCGCAACGATGAATGCAACCCAGCAGTTCGACGTTCCAATGAGAGAGCACATTAAAAAACTTGATGATGAATTGTTCTCGCTTTTGGATCAACGTGAAGAATCGAATTGGGAAGAAACGCTCATCGACTACATCAATCACAGGCGCAAGACTATATCAAATCTGCGTAACGAAGAGCGCGATTACAGAAGAGCCGAATGGGAAGCCTATTCTGTGCGCGCTTTCCAGAGCCTGGACAACGAACAGCAACAACAAGTTAAAAGATACCTCGGAGGACTCGCGGCAACACTTCACGCATTGTCCGTCGACCAACCCAGTGCAAAAGATCTTAAAGGCTCTGAGTACCGTTGCTTGGGTGATATCACGAGCTAGATAGGCTCACGCTGTGGCCAGACTATTGTCCAGCGAACGGTGAAGTCACACTTTGGGTCACGATGCTTATCGTAATTACGAAGCTTTGTGAGCAAGCACTTTTTGTACACTTTCGCGCGTTCGCATGCGCTCATTGTGTGCTGTGGCGTGCTTCAAGCCGCTCAGGTCAAAACCCTCTGCCAAAGAACGATCATAAATCCAGAAGAAGTATGAATCACAGCAGGTGTAATGATCGAAGAACCAGGTTTTGCCAGCCAATTTACTATCTACCAGCACGAGTTGTTCTATTAGCATTGCTTTGGCTTTAGCCTTGAGATCGTCATGGGCTTCTTGCTGGGCGGTAAATTTTGCCGGTTTGAAATGGCGAGTTATATGCGGATGAATGCCCGATCCAAACCAGCCCATGTATGACAGCGCTTGTTTGTGGTTCCAACTATCTGAGGGTAGTAAGTTGGCATCGGGGAAAGCTTCGGCAATCCATGACTGGATGGCGACATTCTCGGTTAGTCCATTTCCATCAACAACAAGAAGCGGTACTTTCTTTTTCGGGTTGATAGCGGCGTAGTCCGGATTCGATTGCTCATTTTTTTTTATATTGACAATATTGACGTCGAAGTCAGCACCGGCTTCTAAAAGCGAAATATAGGGTGCCATCGAGCAAGCACCAGGTGAGTGATAGAGTGTAATTTTCATTTTTCGCTCCAATATACGCGATTACGAAACTCAGATTTTACACGATCAATCCACTCGGGTTTATCGACCTTTGTAATTAGTCCCAGAGCCACGCCCTGATCAATATAGGGCTCAAAGCTATTGGTCAGTGTCTGTACCAAATTCTCTGGCAGTATGCCCAATGCTTCACAGGTGCCAGCCAGATTTAATTTGTCTCTTTCCATGTAGACATGCATCTGTTCGTGGCTGATGCCAAGAAATACCTCAAGTACAGACTGGATGGGCGAATGACCTCTATGCAAATCCAGTCCGCCAATGCCGCCAGCAGTCGCTACCAGATCTTCAAGATCACTTAATTGGTCAACCTTTCCTTTAAATGGCACACCGTAACCTTTTCCTCTAGCGGTGATATTGGTGAGAATCTCACCCGGATTATTGTTTGAAATTGAAATTCCCCATGAAATCAGTTTGCTTATGACAATGGTGTCAGACAAGTATACTATCGCCAAAGTTTCATGAATAACGAATTCTGATGCACAAGAAAGCACTCTTGCTATCTGCTTATGATGCGATAAGCCACCGCCACTGGTATCAGATGTTGACGAACAGTATTACAGGTTATGAGTGGACCGTAATTACGCTTCCCGCGCGTCACTATTTCTGGCGTGTTCGAAGCAACGGATTGTCTTTTTTCCTTGACCATCGCGAGCGCTTGAGCGCTGGCTACGATGTGCTTATCGCAACCTCTATGCTTGATCTAGCCACGATTCGTGGCCTGGTACCAGAACTTGCTCGGTTGCCTACATTGATTTACTTCCATGAGAATCAATTTGAGTACCCATTGAGAGACACTACACCCGAACACCGAATCCTTAACGCGCAATTAACCAGCATCGTTACGGCATTGTGCGCCGATCGTGTGCTGTTTAACTCAGAATATAACCGGCGTTCTTTTCTATCAGGTGCCCACAAATTTATCAAACGGATGCCAGACGGTTTGTCGCCAACAATTCCACACGATATCGAAAAAAAATCGGCTGTACTTTCGGTACCCATCTACTCCGATACTGGCGTTCATGGTAATTGCAATCTTAGCAATTCTGAAATTGGGAAAGATAAACACGTTAATACTGTAGATTTGGTTTGGGCGCATCGATGGGAGTT